>CBESNX010000275.1:0-1511 GCA_965531025.1 uncultured bacterium | reverse complement strand
GCGCAACAGACCCCGTGCCGCCCGGATCTGGTTGGAGATCAGCATCGCCCGCGCCTCCGTCGCCGGAGTGCGGGGCGGGTCCTTGTCGTCGAACGACCTTCGGTGCCTGCGATCATTTCCCGTTCCGCCATGAGCGGTCCCATCGTCCCGGCCGGGATGGCCCGCCCCGCCGGTACCCCAAAAGGTTAACGGCACGGGGCGAAAAAGGGTTAACGGCCATCCGGCCTCTTGCCTGTCTATTGTTATACGGCAATTGCGCTAAGTTTGCAATAAAAAACATCAATTTATGAGAATAGAAATCAATCTTTACTGTTTGTTAACCCTATTTATTCAAGTTCCCTGCCTTTTTTTAACGAACAAGCCGAAATCTTTACTGTATATTAACTATAGATATCAACTATTTTAACCTGGGTTTTGGTGCGATTGTCGGGCAAAAATTTGACCGGGCCGCGGGCTTTGCCCCATGGCGCGAAGTCCTGCGCCTAGCCGGCCGGGCCTAGTGCGCCAGGGCCATGGCGACGGGTCGTTCAGGTGAGAGTGATGGAGGGCTATGGCGGGGGTGGTTGGAGAGTGTCCCCTGGAAAGGGGTGTGGCCTAGAACAGGCTGAAGGAGAGGACGCCGACGATGAGGTCGCGGACGACGCTGATCTGGCGCAAAAGGAAGAAGCCGGTCTCCCGCGCCATGTGGAGGAAGAGCGCGTCGCCGTAAAGGGAGTAGACGACGACGGATGTCGTGGCGATGAAGCCGATGACGACATTGGCGGCGATCAACGTGACGCGGACCCTGGCTCCCGTCTTCGCCTTCGCCGCGGCCGCCTTCACGGGCGGGCCCAGGCGGACGAGGTAGAAGCGCCCGAGCAGCGGCAGGCAAAGACGCAACTCGCCCGCCGGCATGCCTTCGAGGCGGGTGCCGCCGGCGTCGCCGTTCACCCGCTTGCCGTTCATGCGGCCACAAAGGGCCGCCTGCCGGAGCCCGGCGAAACGCTGATCGGCCGACGCCTGTTCCCCGCCGTTGGCGCCGGGAAGGGGAGTGGTGTGGCTGGCTTCAAACTCTTCCATGATAGCGAACGTCCGGGCTTACGAAACCGCTTGCAAAAACGCAGTTTCCGGACCGGGTCCCAAATTAGAGGTGGTGCAAATTCCTGTCCGGAAAACTGCCCATATTTAGTGCGAAATTACACTAAATTAGGGATTTTGTCAAGTAGTATTGACGAGTATTAAGGACAGATCTTAACCTTTACTTTTAACCCTTCCGCTTAACCATGAAAAAGTCCCGATTCCAGTGATTCAATGCGCCGATTTATTGGCGCTTTTCGGCGCTGTATTTGGGCCTCGGACGAAGGACCGGAAATGCGCTGTTTCCAGGGGGTTCGAACCACAGCGTAACCGAGGCACAGAGATCGTTCCCAGGGGATTTGCTGAATTTTCTTGATCTCTGTGTCTCTCGTGTCTCCGGGGTTGAATCTCTTTTCCTGCTGTCCGCGGCGCCTCTCCGCGACCCTTGCCATCGC
>CBESNX010000274.1:0-1532 GCA_965531025.1 uncultured bacterium | reverse complement strand
CTAGATGTTGAGGCTCGCCATGCGCGCCTCGGAATAGCGCGGCCCGGCGACGGCGCCTTCGCGCGGAAAGATGCCGTCGATGCGCGCAAGATCCTCGGCACTGAGCTCCAACTCCGCCGCCTCGACGTTTTCCTCCAGATGGGCGAACTTCGTGGTGCCGGGGATGGGCACGAAATCATCGCCCTGGGCCAGGATCCAGGCCAGCGCGAGTTGCGTCAGGTTGCACCCTTTCGCGTCGGCGACCTCCTTGAGCCTCGCCAGCAGTTCCAGGTTATGCCCGATGTTTTCGTCCTGGAGACGGGGCGCATTGCGCCGCCTGTCGTCGGCGCCCAGTTCGTGCACGCCGCGGACCGTGCCGGAGAGGAAGCCGCGTCCGATGGGGCCGTAGGGCACGAAGCCGATGCCGAGCTCGCGGCAGGCCGGGATGGTGTCCTTCTCGTAATCACGGACCCAAATGGAGTACTCGCTTTGCAGGGCCGTGATCGGGTGGACGGAATTGCCCCGGCGAATGGTCTCCGGACCCGCTTCCGAGAGGCCGAGATGGCGGACCTTGCCCTCCTCCACCAGCCGCTTCATGGCGCCCACCGTCTCCTCGATCGGCACCTGGGGATCGACCCGATGCAGGTAATAAAGGTCGATCACGTCCACGCCTAAGCGCCTGAGCGAAGCCTCGCACGCGACCGGCACGTATGCGGGCCGCCCGTCGACCGTGCGCGCGTCCGGACCCGCCTGGCGCCTCAAGTTTCCGAACTTGGTGGCGAGCACGACCTGATCGCGCCTTCCCGCGAGCGCCTTGCCGAGCCATTCCTCGTTCCGGCCCCCGCCGTAGGTGTCGGCCGAATCGAAAAGCGTAATACCAAGATCGATGGCGCGGTGAATGACGGCGATGGCCTGGGCCTCGTCCGCCGCGCCGTATGTGCCCGAAAAGGGCATGCAGCCGAGCCCGATGGCCGAGACCTCGAGTTTCTCCGTTCCCAGGTGGCGGTAATGCATGGCTGTCGTCCTCTCGCTGCTGTTGGACCGAGCCCGCGCCGGGGCGGGCGGGTGAAATTGACCGCGGCAATCCTAGGGCGGTTGCGCGGTTTCCACAACGGCCGAAGCCATCCGAGGCGGCGTCGAGGGCAAGGGCGAATTTTACGCCCGCGCGGTCATTGACATGCGAGGCACGTGCCGCTACTCGTGTGTCTGCTTATTCCTTGGAATGCAGTTCGTATTTCGGAATGAGACACGGGGGGCGGTTTTGTCGGTGAAATCCTGGGCGGACGATCAGGAAAAGATCGAGACATCGCCCAAGCTCGCGGACGAGATCAAAACCACCACCTGCTACATGTGCGCCTGCCGTTGCGGCATCAAGGTCTACCTGCGCGACGGCGCCATCCGTTACATCGAGGGCAACCGCGAGCACCCGGTGAACAAGGGCGTGCTGTGCGCCAAGGGTTCGGCCGGCATCATGCACCTGAATTCGCCGGCGCGCCTCACCAAGCCCTTGAAGCGTGTCGGCGAAAGGGGCAGCGGCGAATTCAAGGAGATCG
>CBESNX010000273.1:0-1580 GCA_965531025.1 uncultured bacterium | reverse complement strand
TGCACCCGGCCGATCACACTCAACGCCAAGCTGGGGCCGCTTTCCAAGCTGCTGATCGGGATCCGCTGGATCCTGTTCAAGGACGGGCTCGGCGCCACCAACCACTTCGAATCCTGCGCCTTCATCCGCTCCCGGGCCGGGGTCGAGTGGCCCGACATCCAGTACCACTTCCTGCCGGCGGCCATGCGCTACGACGGCAACGCCGCCTTCGACGGCCACGGCTTCCAGGTCCACGTCGGGCCCAACAAGCCCAAGAGCCGCGGGTCCTTGCGCATCGCCTCGCCGGACCCGCGCGCCAAACCCAAGGTGCTGTTCAACTACCTGCAGCACGAGGACGACCGGGCCGGCTTCCGCGCCTGCATCCGCCTGACCCGGGAGATCATCGGCCAAGCGGCCTTCGACCGCTTCCGCGGCGCGGAGATTCAGCCCGGCGCCGAGGTCGTCTCGGACGACGCCATCGACGCCTGGATCCGCGACAACGCGGAGAGCGCCTACCACCCCTCCTGCAGTTGCAAGATCGGCGCCGAAGGCGATCCCATGGCGGTGCTCGACCCGGACTGCCGGGTGCGCGGCATCGCGGCCCTGCGGGTGGTCGATTCCTCGGTGTTCCCGACCATCACCAACGGCAATCTCAACGCGCCGACCATCATGCTGGCGGAGAAGGCGGCAGACGCGATCCGCGGACGCGCGCCGCTGGCGCCCTCCAACGCCCCGGTCTACATCGCCCCCGACTGGGAGACCCGGCAGCGGTGATGGCGAGGCTCCTTGGCGCCCACCCCCACACGAAAAAAACGCGCCGAGCGAAAAGCCCGGCGCGCCGCATTTTTCTGGATTTGGAAAAACCGCCCCTTCCCGTCAGCCCTCGTGGCGACCCTCCCGACAGAGAGGTGTTCTAGCTTTCCATGCGCATGGTGACCGAGGTGCTCAGGTCGCCGGTCTCGAACAGGCCCAGTACATCCATGAGCGCGGCGTCGGACAGGGGCAGGCTGATCTCAACGATGATGTTCTGGGTGCCGCCGCCGGCGTCCGCGGTGGTGACGTCGACATCGTAGGTGACGCCCCAGTTGATCAGCGCACTTTGGACCGTGGCCTCGGCGTCGACCTCGGCCAGCTCGCCGACCGCGACCCGGCGCGAGGCTTCGCGCGCCACGTTGGTCATGTGGTTCTCGAGAAACATGACGGAGCCGAACTGCAGCATGCCCGAGAACACCAGCAATAGGACCGGCATGATGAAGGCGAACTCCACCGCCGCCGCCCCGCGCTGGTCCTGGCCCAGCGCCCGCAGCAGCGTGCCGCGCAAGCCCTTCGTTCCGGCCCGGCGGCCGGCCCGGCGGGCCTTGCGGGTCTCGGTAACGCTCTTGGGCGTGTTCTGAATCGCCTGTGTCATAACCATTCTCCGTCGTTCCCTCAATTCTTAACGCCGTGTTATTGTAAATAGAAAGATAACAGAACATTGAGAAATGTCAAATAAAAAGTTTAATTTGGTTAAGTATAAAGAAGATTTTACTTTAAACTTATCTAAAATTACAAATAATTATGCCGCGGTTTTCTGCCATTTAATGACTCCCGGCCGAATCCCT
>CBESNX010000272.1:0-1606 GCA_965531025.1 uncultured bacterium | reverse complement strand
ACCAAGTTCACCGAGGTCGGCTATGTCGGGCGCGACGTCGAGCAGATCGTCCGCGATCTGGTGGAGAGCGCCATCCTCATGACCCGCGGGCGGCTGCGCAAGGAGGTCCAGGCCAAGGCCGATCTGGCCGCCGAGGAACGGGTGCTGCAGGCCCTGGTGGGCGAGAACGCGAGCCGCGAGACCCGCGACAAGTTCCGCGAGAGACTGCGCGCGGGCGAACTCGACGAAAGGGAGATCGAGGTCGAGGTCAGCGATTCCGGCCACGGCACCATGCCCACTTTCGAGATCCCCGGCATGCCGGGGGCGCAGATGGGCATGATCAATCTCGGCGACATCTTCGGCAAGGCCTTGGGCGCGCGCACCACGCCGCGGCGCTTGAAGGTGGGCGAGTCCCACGGCGTGCTGGTGGAAGAGGAAAGCGACAGGCTGCTCGACCAAGATCGCGTGGTGCGGGAGGCCATCGACGCGGTCGAGCAGAACGGCATCGTCTTCCTGGACGAGGTCGACAAGATTTGCGCCCGCGAGGAGCGCATCGGGGCGGACGTCAGCCGCGAGGGCGTGCAGCGCGACTTACTGCCGCTGCTCGAGGGCACCACCGTGGCGACCAAGCACGGCGCGGTCAAGACCGACCACATCCTGTTCATCGCATCGGGCGCCTTTTCCTTGGCGAAACCGTCGGACCTTCTGCCCGAGTTCCAGGGGCGCCTGCCCATCAGGGTCGCGCTCGCCGCGCTCACGCGCGACGACTTCATGCGCATCCTGACCGAGCCGGAAGCGAGCCTGATCAAGCAATATACGGCGCTTCTCGGCACCGAAGAGGTGACGCTCAGCTTCACCGACGATGCGGTTCGCGAGATCGCGACGCTCGCCGCCGAGGTCAATGAAAGCGTCGAAAACATCGGCGCGAGGCGTTTGCAAACCGTGATGGAAAAGGTTTTGGAGGAGATCAGCTTCACCGCCTCCGACCAGCCGGGCCTGACGGTCGCCGTCGACGCCGAGTACGTGCAAAAGCGGATCGGCGACCTCGCCAAGGACGCGGACTTGAGTAAGTTTATTCTTTAAGCTGGGCAGGATTCGCCCGCACATCGCTCCCCCGCCGGCCTGCACCTCATTTCCGCCTCGCGGGCACGGGGCATGGCCGGCCGCGCCCGCTCCGTTCGAGCGCCCGAGCGCCGCGCCGGCGAAGGCCGCAAATCCTTCGCCGATGGCCGCGCCCCTTTTTCAGACGACTACCGCTTGCGCTTCAAGAGAACGTAAAGCGCGCCGGCGCCCCCGTCCCTCGGCGGGGCGGGGCGGAAGGCCAGTATAAGGGGGCGGATCGGCGGTGCGTTCAGCCAGCGCGGCACGGCGTCTCTCAAAACCCCCATCTCGCCCGACGCGCGCAGCCCCTTTCCCGTGATCACCAGGACACACCGCTTGCCCGCGTCATGGGCCGATCCCAGGAAACCCTCGAGCGCCCGGTGCGCTTCGTCCCGGGTGAGCCCGTGCAGGTCGATTCGGGCCTCGATCGGAAGCTGGCCGCGCCTCAGCCTCGCGGCCGTCCGCTTGTCGAGCCCCGGCGCCGTATCGGGCCCGAGCTCGGGCAACCGCTCGGACCTCTCTCGGG
>CBESNX010000271.1:0-1616 GCA_965531025.1 uncultured bacterium | reverse complement strand
GCCTGCTCGGCGCCGATCGCCTTGACGAGGCTTTCGAGCTCCTCGGTCACGCCCTTACCGTAACGCAAGGCGGCGGCGATTGCGAACATTTGGACGAGCCGCTCTTGCTCGCCGAAGACGCTGTCGTCGTCTGTCGCCGGCGTCACGGCCTCGCGGATCCATGGGTCGCTGAATCCCAGCTTCCGGCTCAGGCGCTCGTTCTGGTACTGCTCGTAGAGATTGCCGAGCCGGCTCGAGACGCTCAAGCAAACGATCTGGGTGAAGTTGTCCGGCAGCGCGCCTTTCAAGCTCTCGGTGATGGTGTAAAACCCCATCATCGTCCTGGGCTGGTGCGACATGCATTTGAAGAACTCGCCGAGATAGCCCAGGCGCTCGAGGCGCGGCCGGAACATCTCCTTGAGCTCCGGGGTGAGCTCGTCGAACTCGAGGCGCGGCACGAGGGCGCTCATGCGGCTTTCTCTTCGTCGAAAAGGGAGGCGACGGGGGGCTCGAGCCCGAGCGTGTTCCGCATGATCGCGTGGGTGAGGTTGCGCCCGACCGCCAGCAACAGGGCGACGGCACGTTGCGGCCCGACGGCGTCGATAACCGCTTCGAACTCTTCTTCCACTTTGTGGCCGCGCTGATCAATCGCCGCGATGACGAATTTCTGCACCTTGCGTTCGTCCGCGCCGAGCGAGCTGTTCGCGCCGGGCTCAAGGGCGTTCACGTCACGAATCCATTCCCGGCCGAAGCCGAGTTTTTCGCTCAAGCGCTCGTGCTGGTTGCGCTCATAAACGTTTCCCATGACGCCCGCGACGGTAAGCGCCGCCAGTTCCACCAGCTTCTCCGGCAGCTCCGCCTTCAAGTCCTCGGTGAGGTTGCAGAAGGACAACATGGATTTCGGCGCGTTGGCCCCGATCCGCCAGATCTCGCCGCAATAGCCCAACCGCTCCACCTTGGGGCGCAGCGCCTCGGCCAGCTCGGGCAGGAAATCCTCATATTCGATGCGGGGGATGCGATCGCTCATCGATGGCCTCCTCGAACGGTTGGTTCGTCGCTCCCACAGGGCCCCTCAAGCCTCGGGCACCTCGACGTAGATGTCCTCGCCCTCGACCCTGACCGCATAGGTGTTCAGACCCTCGGTCGCGGGCGGGTCCAACACCTTGCCGGTGGCGATCTCGTACCGGGCGGCATGGAGCGGGCATTCGATCACGCCCTCCTCGACATAACCGTCGGAGAGCGACGCGAAGGCATGGGTGCAGGTATCGTCCGTCGCGTAGAACGTGCCGTCGACGTTGTAAATCGCGATTACCCGCTCGCCGATCGTGACCTGCTTGACCTCGTCTTCGGGGATTTCGCCGGTCTTGGCGACAAGGTGGGACTCTATCTTGCGCTCACTCATGTCCTTAATCGTCTTGCCGGGTGGCCGAACAGGGCGGGATGCCGGCGCGTCCGACCGAAAAGTCAAAATTTAAGGGAAAGAAAGGCGCAAACCCGCCTGGATTTGGCCTTCGGTCAGCCTCCCTTTACACAGGTCCGGAATACTAAACGCACGGCCGAGGGAGGGTCAAGCGAAGGGCGTGCGCGCCACAGGGGCTTCGCCGCGTGGCCCGGATCAACGCGCAAGTCATCCACGT
>CBESNX010000270.1:0-1718 GCA_965531025.1 uncultured bacterium | reverse complement strand
TGAAGAGGGCCGCCGCATCCTGATACGTCGCGTCGAGACGGGCCGGGCGGCATCGGCGGTGAAATCCAGGGCCAGCCCCGAGGCGCGCAGCGTCTCGTCCCGGTAATCGGCGCGGCTCATCGCGCCCGTCCCCGGTTCGGGCGAGGTTTCATGGGCCCGCAATTCCGCCGCCGGGCGTTTGTCAAGGCAGTCGCAGACTTCGTGTATCGAGGCCTCTCTCGAGCTCGCGGAGCGCCTTGGCCTTCCAGGTCCGCGCCCCATCCCGAGATGGCCTGTAAGTATAAGGACGAGGCCAAAGGACCACGGTCACATCGTCGGCTCACCGAGTCCTCTACAGGCTTTCAGGAATTGACTCGCCACAAACGGGCCAAGGGCGGCGGTTTGGTGGCCGCGGCGGCTTACTCGTGCTAAGGTCGCGCCGCTCGATGGCGTGCTGCGGGACATGCCGGCTTGTTGGTTTGGTGGACGGTAGGGGAAGATGAGGGGTTCGAAACATCCGCCGCCGCTCTCTCCGATCCTGCTGGCGGGGTTCGCCATGCGCCCGGTGCCGCCGCTCGTGCTTCAGCCGGCGCTGAGCGCCGCCATGCCGATTTGTTCCTCCCAGTCATACCCTTCGGCGACGCGAAGCTCGCCCAGTTTGTCGGCCTGCGCGAACCACCCGCGCAGATCGTCATAAGGCACGTCGAGCTTGATATTGTGCGATCTCGACTCGTCCATGAAGAAAAGGTTCCCGATTCGGATTTCGCCGTCGCAGGCGGAAAGCCTTCCCTGGCCGAAAGACCCGGACTCCTCGACATGCAGGCGCGCGCGCCGGGGCTCAGTCCGCAAGGCGGGTGGAGATGACCTTTTCCGACATCAAGGTCCGGTGCACCGGGCATTTGTCCGCGATCTCGAGAAGCTTCGCGCGTTGCTCTTGATCGAGGTCCCCGCCGACCTCGATCACCCGGTCGATGCGGTCGATCATGCCCTCTTTGGCTTCGCATTCGGCGCAGTCCTCGGCATGAATCCTGTCGTGGTCGAGTCCCACCTCGATCTTGCCGACGGCCCAGCCCTTCCGCTCGGCATACATGCGAAGGGTCATGGCCGTGCACGTCCCCAGCCCCGCGAGCACGAAGTCATAGGGCGAAGGCCCGGTGTCGGTGCCGCCGTATGACGCCGGCTCGTCCGCCCTCAGTGTATGTCGGCCGGCCGTGACGGTCTGCGTGAACTTGCCCTCCCCCGTCTCCGCCACCGTCACGGCGAAGCGCGCATCACCGGCTTGCGGTGCGGTGACCCGCGCGCCGGGGTCGGCGGCGCCGGCGTCCTTTCGCGCTTCATCCAGATAGCGGCTGGCCCAGGCGGCGAGCACGCTGGCGACATAGATCGCATCTTCCCTGCGCGAGAGCAGATGATCGGCGTCATCGAGGGACACGAAGCTCTTGGGGTGCTTGGCGGCGGCGAAGATGCGGCCTGCGTTCTCGATGGCGACGGTCTGATCCCTCGGCGCGTGGAAGATCAGAAGCGCCTTCTTGAGACTGCCGATGGCGGCCAGCATGTTCTGTTCCTTGATGTCGTCCAGGAAGTGCTTCTTGATCGTGAACGCCCGCCCGGCAATCGTCGCCACCGCCTCGCCCTTGGCCTCGATCTCCGGCACCGCTTCGGCAATCAGGTGGCTGAGGTGAGAGGGGTCGAAAGGCGCGTTTACGGTCGCCACCGCCGTGAGTTCGGGAATGCGCGCG
>CBESNX010000269.1:0-1730 GCA_965531025.1 uncultured bacterium | reverse complement strand
GGGCGCCGACATCGCCGAGATGAGGGACCTGTCCTACATGGACGCTTACAAGGCCGACTTCATCACCCGCAACTGGGAACGCCTGGCGCGCACGCGCAAGCCGACCATCGCCGCGGTCGCGGGCTTCGCGCTCGGTGGCGGTTGCGAGGTCGCCTTGATGTGCGACATCGTGTTCGCCGCCGAGACCGCGAAGTTCGGCCAGCCGGAGATCACACTCGGTGTCCCGCCCGGCGCCGGCGGCACGCAACGCCTGGCGCGTTCCATCGGCAAGGCGAAGACCATGGACATGTGCTTGACCGGACGCATGATCGGCGCGGAGGAGGCCGAACGCGCCGGCCTGGTCGCGCGCGTCGTGCCCGCCGAACGCCTGCTCGACGAGGCGCTGGAGGCCGCGGCCAAGATCGCTGCGTTGTCCCGGACCGCCGCGATGATGGTCAAGGAGTCGGTCAACCGCGCCTTTGAAACCACACTCGCCGAGGGGGTCCGTTTCGAGCGCCGCCTGTTCCACGCCGCCTTCGCCACCGAGGACCAGAAGGAAGGCATGGCCGCGTTCCTCGAGAAGCGCGCCGCTGAGTGGAAAAATCGTTGAATAACAAGAGGTTATGGAGTCGTCTTTCCGGTCCTCCAGGGGCCGCCGCGGGTCGGATCCGGGGTCGCCCGCCCGGCTTGACGCCACCGCCCCCCGGGGCTATAACCCCCGCCTTCCACGGATTCATGAAACAGTAGGTTGAGCCAATGGCCCACCATGCCTCCGCCAAAAAGCGGATTCGCCGCAACGCGCGCCGCGCCGTGATCAATGGCGCACGCGTGAGTCGCCTGCGCACCTTCGTCAAGAAGGTCGAACTCGCGATCGCGAGCGGCGACAAGTCTGCGGCACAGAGCGCGTTCAAGGACGCGCAACCGGAACTTCATCGCAGCGCCCGCATCGGCGTGATGAACCGCAACACCATCGCGCGCAAACTCTCGCGCCTGTCTGCGCGCATCAAGGCGTTGGCGTAACGCGCCCTCGCGCAAGGTCGCGCGGACCGCGCGCGAACCACATCGCCGATCGGCCGCACCCATTCTTTCCCGGGTGCGGTTTTCTTTTTCCGAATCAAGACGTCACAACCTCGATGAGTGCGGGGGTACGTGCGGATCAGGCCGCGCCACTGGCGCCGCCGCAACGGATTCATTACAGTGGCGGCCGTATTCGGCACGCGCGTTTGGAGGCGCGCGCCCGGCATCGCGTGGTTCGTCGCGGCCATGCGCGATCCGGCTTGGGAAAGCCAAGTCGGCGACAAAAAAAACTGGCGTTCCCTTTTCGGTCTGCTTGTCACGGAAACCTGCTGCGGGTACATTCGAATGAACGGGCCTTGGGCGGCTCGAACAAGTAGATTCTAGTAAAAAATAAATAAAAGTATTCCCTTGTCGACAGCTTTTTAATGGTTGTTTTAGAAGGTGGAGGCGGTAAACGGGGAAAGATAGTAAATACAGACGCTCTCTGCGGGTAGGTTCTAAAGCTCCATCTGCGAAAAGCAGTCTGTCCGTCGGCTTCGGTTGGTGAGGGACCTGTCGTAGACCATGTTCGTTTTCCACGCCCTTGCAGCAATTCTCGCATCGATTGGGAGATCGAAGATTTGTCTTGCGTGCAATCGCGCGGGCAGTACGGCAATTCCTGACAGCGGAACGGCGGCCAAAATCCCAAACGTGTCGCGGCTACGGCCCGGCGCTTATCACGGCAATGCGTTTCG
>CBESNX010000268.1:0-1749 GCA_965531025.1 uncultured bacterium | reverse complement strand
ATACTGGTCTAAATTTGGAAAAAATTACACCGAGTTAAACCGCCAAGCTCAACAACCCTCAAATGGAGTCTCACACCGTCATCCGGTTCACCCGTAACCACCTGCCCCGGACCGGAGCGCCTGTCAACCACACGCATGGAATCGGAACCAATTGAATTTGAAAGCCTCCCCATCCCGGAGGCGGTAATGAAAGGGATCCGGGACGCCGGATTCAAAGAGTGCACCCCCATTCAAGCCAAGACCCTGCCCCTTTCGCTGGCCGGGAAAGACGTGGCCGGCCAGGCCCAGACCGGGACCGGCAAAACCGCCGCGTTTCTGATCTCGACCTTCACACGCCTGGTCAATCACGAACCGATGCCGCAGAAAGGCAAACAATGGGTGGCGCCGCGCGCGCTCATCATCGCCCCGACCCGCGAACTGGCCCTGCAGATCGAACGCGATGCGCAACTGCTCGGCAAACACTGCAACCAGAAAATTCTCTGCGTCTACGGCGGGGTCGATTACGAAAAACAAAGGGAATCCATCAAGCAGGGCGTCGATGTCCTGATCGCCACGCCGGGACGGCTGATCGATTACTATAAGCAGAAATTCTTCAGCATGAAGGCGATCGAGGTGGTGGTGATCGACGAAGCCGACCGGCTGTTCGACATGGGCTTCATCGTCGACGTGCGTTACATCATGCGCAACATTTCGCCGTATGACAAACGGCAGTCCATGCTGTTCTCGGCGACGCTCAATTTCCGCGTGATGGAATTGTGCTACGAACACATGAACGATCCGATTCCGATCAAGATCGAACCGGAAAAGATCGTGGTCGACCAGGTCAAGCAGGTGCTGTACCACGTCGGCAAACACGAGAAACTCAATCTCCTGCTGGGCCTGTTGAAAAGCGAGACGCCCGGCAAAACGCTGATCTTCACCAACATGAAATCCACCGCCGAACAACTGGAAGCCCAGCTCAAGTACAACGAATACGAAGCCCGGCAGATCAGCGGCGACCTGCACCAGAAAAAACGCATCAAGGTGCTCCAGCAGTTCACCGAGGGCGAGATCGACATCCTCATCGCCACCGACGTGGCGTCGCGCGGACTGCACATCGACGACATCACCCACGTCATCAACTACGACGTGCCGCAGGACGCGGAAGACTACATCCACCGCATCGGCCGCACCGCCCGCTGCGGGAAAGACGGCGACGCCATCACCTTCGCGTGCGAAGACTACGCCGAGGCCCTGCTGGCGATCGAAGACATGCTGAAAAAGAAAATCCCGGTCGAGTGGCCGGAAGACGACCTGTTTCTGGAACCGAAGGAAGGCATGCCGGTCTTTAAAAGACGCCGGTCCGGTTCCTCGGCCCGCCGCAGAGAGGGCGGCGACCGGCGCGGCGCCTCGTCCAACGGCCGACGCCCGCGCAGAGACGGCGACCGCTCCCGCGGCCGCGGACCCAAATCCTTCAGCAAATCCGGCAGTTCCGGCTCCGGTTCCAACCGGCCCCGGCGACGCCCCAGCGGCCAAGGCCGCCGCACCCCCTCCGGCAACAAATAAACTCTCGCTATTTGCGATTGTCGTTCTTATAGTGCCAATCTACTTCACTTTCTTGTCTAAGAACTTGCGCATATACTTCGCAATAAACTTGCCGTCTTCCTCAAGAGCAAAGTGCCCGGTGTCGAGCAAATGAAACTCGAGATCTTTCAGATCCCGTTTGTAAGGGTGTGCTCCTTCTGCTGGAAAAATAAAATCATTCTTTCC
>CBESNX010000267.1:0-1785 GCA_965531025.1 uncultured bacterium | reverse complement strand
TCGTCGACACCTTTGTCGGTCTTGATCCGCCACTCGGCTTCCGTCCTGGCCAAGCGCTGGTTGTGTTGCGCCCGCCATTCAGCCTCCAGCGCCGCCATGCGCTCGATCTCGCCGGAGGCGTACTTGCCGAAGTGAGCGCCCACGGTGCGCGATTTGGCGAACCGGCGCGGATCGTCCACGCCCGCGCGGTACGCCAGCGCCGTCACCGGCCCGATGCCGGGCGCCGCCATGAAGCACCGGCATGCCGCGTCATCGCGTGCCGCCCGCACCACCATCTTGTCCAGAACTCGCTGCTGTTCGGCCGCGGCCGCCCGCACCCCCAGCAGCGGCGCCAACAGCGGAACCAGCCGCGGCTGCTTGTCGACGAGCAGCTCGCTCACCCGCGCCGCGAACCGCTTGGCGCTCACCCGCCCCAGCTTCAGCCCAAAGCCCTTCAACGTGCCACGCACCTCGTTCTCGATGTCCCGGCGCTTGCGCTGGAGCGCCCAGCGGTTGCACAACAGCAGCCGCAACGCCTGGCTCTCGCGGCTCTTGACGTGAACCGCCCGGACCAGGCCGGCGCGCATGGCCTGGGCGATCAGGGCAGCGTCCTTGCGGTCCGTCTTCACCGGCGGGGCGCCGGCAAAGGCCTTCCTCCGCGGGGTCTCGATGCTTACCACCGGCACGCCCGCTTCCGTCAGTCCCCAGAAAAGCCACGGCGCCAACGGACCAGCTTGCAGGCCAACTCGCTCGAAGGTCAGCTCCGTCCCCTCCAGAAACTCCGTTATCGCCTCCGGACACGACTCAACCTTCGCTTCCCGCATAACCCTTCCGGCCTGGTCGATCACGCACACCGAAGTCGCAACCAATGAAACGTCCAATCCGGCAAAATACTTAATGGCTGCTCTCCTTCGCTCTCGTTTGGGGCCACACCGCGGGGGCCCCGTCAAACCGAGTTTGGAGGGCAGCCACCTCCTCCTCAGCCGCCGATCTTGACCCCAGACCGATTACCCCATCTCTGTGTGCTCGGTGGTGAGTAATTTCTTGCCGCCAGGACGCCGACAAGGGCGCTTGGGCCGGTCCTGGCGGGAACCGGTCAAAGGACGCCAAGCCCAGCGCCGGCGATCCGCTAATTCCCGCCGCCGCGGGCACGGCGCCGACGGCAAGCGGCGCCGACGCGCGGGATCCGAACATCACGCCGATCATCAGAACCAGCAGTGAAACGGCGAACACGACCACCGTTAGAACTTCCTTGGTTTTCATCGCCGCGTCCTCCCTCATCAAGGCATCTCTGACCGTGCCTTGGCAAATGACCGCCGGGCTTGGGACCCGGACATTGTTCGGCTATATGAAACCAAGAATTGCAAGTAATGTAAAGATAATTTTAGTAAAATGCTAATCATTATTCTTAATCAATACCGTTAACCATTCATTTTAACTAATATTAACTGCCCTTTTTTCTTGTTTTTCTTGTAATCGAATGTCAATCGGGTGTGGTGGATGGCTGCCGGACGGGCCGCCGGTAATGCCTGGCGGCTCGTTTCCCAGTACCGGGGAGCGGGTTCGGTCAAGCTGATCGGACAACGCTCTAAGACGCCGCCGGTGATGTACTTCTACGGAGCCTCAGTGGACACTTGGCTCCCTGACAATCTCCTTGGCCCCCCATCGTACGGAAAGGAACTGTTTTCCGTACATGCGCGATTTGAGGATGATTCAGGCCGATTTTCGGATGCGAGAGATAATGGCCTGACGGGGTATACATGGAGTAATCGCGAAGTGGCCGCTCTCCGTTAGGTTACGAGGTCC
>CBESNX010000266.1:0-1794 GCA_965531025.1 uncultured bacterium | reverse complement strand
GATCGAGCGAAACGGCGGCTACGTGGACAAGTTCATCGGCGACGCGGTGATGGCGGTGTGGGGCGCGCCGCTGGACGACCCCGAGGCCGAGCGCCACGCCGTCGACGCGGCGCTCGATTGCTTCGCCGCGCTCGAGCGCTTCAACACGGACGTCGTCACCGCCCGGTACGGCCTTCCCGCGATCGGCACGCGCATCGGCATCAACACGGGCTGGGCGGTGGCCGGCAACATGGGTTCTGAGACCCGTCTTAACTATACGATCACCGGGGACATCGTGAACCTCGCAGCCCGCCTCGAAGGCGCCAACAAGGTTTTCGGCACGAGCATCATGATCGGCGAGACGACTGCCAGGGGCTTAAGGAAGAGCCACGTCCTGCGCCGGCTCGACCGCCTCATCGTCAAAGGCAAGACCGTGCCGGTAAAGGTGTTCGAAGTGATCGGGCGGCAGGGCGAAGCGTCGGAGAACGACATGGCATTGGCTGGTGATTTCCACCGCGCGCTCGGCCTCTACTATCGGCGGCGTTTTACCGCTGCACGCGACGCTTTCCAGGCGATGGCGGGGGATGATTCCGCCGCCAAGATGTACATGGGCCGGTGTGAGTATTATATTGCCTCGCCCCCGCCGGTGCCGTGGGACCGGACCTTCGTCATGGCCGGCAAGTAACTAGAGGGACGATGATGATGATGGAAATCCCAGGTGGCTTTAAGACGCGACGTTGGCCCAGGCGGCGCGTCCTTGCCGGCTTGGCGGGCACGGCGGCCGGCATGGCCGTGACGTCCGGCGCCCGGGCGCAGTTGGATCTCAATGTGGGCGGGTTCGATCTTGGCGGGATCTTCTCGGCGGCGAAGTCACTGTTTGAAGGCATTACCCTGGGCGAGGAAGACGAGATCAAGATCGGCGTCGGCCTTTACCCCCGGATGATCGCCGGCTTCGGCGGCGCCTACAAGAATTCCAAGGTGCAATCGGCCATGCAGCGTTTCGCCGACCCGCTGATCCGGACGACCGCCAGGCCCAACCTCCCTTGGGAAATCGTCGTGCTCGACGACAACACCGTCAACGCCTGGGCGCTTCCAGGCGGCAAGCTCGCGGTCAACAAGGGGCTCATGCAATACACCGCATCCGACCACGAGCTGGCGGCGGTCATCGCCCACGAAATCGGCCATGTAGAAAAGAGCCACGCGCTGGAGGAAATGCGATCGAGTAAGTTCACCAGTTTCGTCACCGAAGCGGGTGCCGTGGCGATTCGCAGCCAAGTGGAGTCCGGCGCCGAAACCTTCATGACCGACATGGTGTTGGACGCGCTGTCGTCGGCGATCTCCAAGCTGGTGACCTCCGGCTACTCCCGCAGCGCCGAATTGGAGGCCGACACCCACCTTCTCCATGTCTTCGAACTCGCGGGCTACGACCCGAAACAGGCCTCCGGATTCTACCTGACCCTTCTCCAGTTGATCCCACCCGACGCCGAGGGGTCGACATCGCTGTTCTCGACCCATCCGGAGACCCGGGAACGCGCCGACAGGCTCAATGAATTGGCTGCCGGCCTGCCCCCGCCTCAGTTGAAAGCGGCCAGCCGCGGCTATGCCGATCTCAAACGCATATTCCCGACACGCAAATACTTCCGCCGCAACCTTGCAAGCAGAATCAGTGCGGAGGCCGAAACGCCCCCCGCTACGGAGGCCATAACGCCCCCCGCTAATAGCACCACAGAATTTCCAGAGGCTGAATAGCGGGTTTCGGAGGCGTTGCGAGGTTTCCGGCTAGGAGCGCGTCGCGCCGTGGTGTGCGTGCACCAC
>CBESNX010000265.1:0-1813 GCA_965531025.1 uncultured bacterium | reverse complement strand
GATCACATTCGCCGCAGGGGATGATCGCCGAGATAAGGACCGCCTTCCCCATCCAGTCGCCGGCATCCTCGCCGGCGGCAACGACGCGGCCGCTGATCTCGTGCCCGAGGGTCAGGGGCAGGGAATGGTTGGTGCGCACGCCCTCGTAAAAGAAACCGAGGTCGGTGTGACAGACCCCGCAACCGGCGATCTCGACCACCACTTCGCCCGAGGCCGGAGGAAACGGATCGAAGACCACCTTTTCCATTGGTTCATTGACGGCGCCCATCAACCAACGGTGCGGGGAATCTGACATGCCGGTCGTTGCTCCCTTCGCTTCGGTCTTCCCCGGGTGGCCATTTAATATGTATTTCCGACCATATTACTTGTTTTGCATCAAGCTCCGCGCCGCGGCTTGAGGCAACGCCCACGGCGCCGATCGGGGTCCGGGGTCAGGCCACCTCGAAGAGGCCGGCCGCGCCCATGCCGCCGCCGACGCACATGGTCGCCACGACACGTTTGGCGCCGCGCCGCCTGCCTTCGATCAGGACGTGCCCCGCCAGGCGCGCGCCGGTCATGCCGAAAGGGTGGCCGATGGCGATGGCGCCGCCGTTGACGTTCAGTCTCTCCATGGGGATGCCGAGGCGGTCGCGGCAGTAGATGACCTGCACGGCGAAGGCCTCGTTGAGCTCCCACAGATCGATGTCGTCCATCTTCAGGCCCTGGCGTTCGAGCAATCTGGGCACGGCGAACGCCGGGCCGATGCCCATCTCGTCCGGCTCGCAGCCGGCGACGGCGAGGCCCCGGAAGACGCCGAGCGGCTCCAGGCCGCGCCGTTCCGCGAGCTTGGCCTCCATGACCACGCAAGCGGACGCCCCGTCGGAAAACTGGCAGGCGTTGCCGGCGGTGATGTTCTTGTCCCCGCCCCTCACGGGTTCGAGCCGGGCAAGGCCCTCGGCGGTGGTGTCGGGACGGTTGCCTTCGTCCTTGGCGAGCGTGACCTCCTCGTCCCAGGTCCTGCCGGTCTCCTTGTCCGTCATCCGCTTCACGGTCTTGAGCGGCACGATCTCGTCGTCGAGTTTGCCGGCGGCTTGCGCCGCCGCCGTGCGCTGCTCGCTGATGAGCGCGTATTCGTCCTGGGCCTCGCGGCTGATTGCGTAACGTTCCGCCACGATGTCCGCGGTCTCGATCATGGTAATCCACAGTTCGGGCTTGTGTTCCATCAGCCACTCTTCGGTAAAGTGGTGCATGTTCAGATTTTTCTCCACCAGGCTGATGGATTCGACGCCGCCGGCCACCATGATCGGTACGCTGTCCACGATGATGCGTTGCGCGGCGACCGCGATCGCCTGCAGGCCCGAGCTGCAGAACCGGTTGATGGTAGTCGCGGCGGTGGTCACCGGCAAGCCCGCCCGGATCGCGGCCAGGCGCGCGATGTTCTTGCCGGTCGCGCCCTCCGGCCTGGCGCAGCCGAGGACGACATCCTCGACCTCTTCGGGCTCGATGCCGGCGCGCTCGACCGCGCGTGCGATGACGTGCCCGGCCATGACCGCGCCGTGGGTCGCGTTGAAGGCGCCGCGGAACGCCTTGCCGATCGGCGTGCGGGCGGTGGAGACGATCACTGCTTCGGCCATCACCTCTATTCCCCAATATACGCTTTCACCAACGCCGGAGTGCCCGGGCGGCCGCCGAGAGCGCTATCCGACCAAATTGAATCAATTTGATGGAGGCGAATCGGTTTTCCGGGCAGGCGCGGCGTGAAGCGCGATGCCTGAGCATCGGGCGAGCGTCGCAACGAACCCGGGGAGCCGATTCGCCCCACCGGAGGCCGGGT
>CBESNX010000264.1:0-1857 GCA_965531025.1 uncultured bacterium | reverse complement strand
TGTGACGTAATGCAAAATCGGTCGAACCGAGGGTCGGGAAAACCCGTTTGGGTCAGGGTGCTTCGAGCACGCGCTTTTGATTGGGACCCGATCCGCGAATCGCATTAGGGCCAGCGGCCACGTATGCCGCATCAACAGGCCGGACACATGACTGCACCCGACCAATTTGCACAAACGTCAAATTAACCCTTGCCAAAGGGGAGCCGTCCACACATGACCCTTTTGGGACTTTCGGAGCCATAAACACCAGTCGAAACATTTTCGGCGCCGGCGCGCGACGTCATGGGAGTCGGTCAGTCGGCCAGCCGGAATCCCGCAAACGGCCAGCGCTGGTGAGGATAGAAGAAGTTGCGGTAGGTGATGCGCGCGTGGCCCGGCGGCGTGACGCAACTCGCGCCGCGCAACACCATCTGATTGACCATGAACTTGCCGTTGTATTCGCCGATGGCGCCTTCGGCCGCCTTGAAGCCGGGATAGGGTGAATAGGCGCTCTCGGTCCACTCCCAAACATCCCCGAGCATCCCTTGGGGCGCCGCCGGGTCGGCCTCACCGGCCGGAATCGGCCGTAGATAGCCCGACGCCATCTGGTTGGCGCCCGCTCCCGGCCGATGGGCGACGTCGAAATGCCGGGCGGCGACCTCCCATTCCGCCTCCGTCGGCAGTCGCTTGCCCGCCCAGGCCGCATAGGCGGCTGCCTCGTAGAAGCTGACATGGCAGACCGGCGCATCGTGGTAGAGCGGGCAGAGACCGGCAAAGGTGAATTCGATCCAATCGCTCTTGTCGTCTTTTTGCCAGTAAAGCGGCGCCTGCCAGCCTTCCGACCGGATATGCGCCCAGCCGTCGGAATACCAG
This sequence comes from uncultured bacterium, assembly GCA_965531025.1. Classification (GTDB taxonomy): domain Bacteria; phylum Pseudomonadota; class Alphaproteobacteria; order SMXQ01; family SMXQ01; genus CBESNX01. The sequence goes on along the minus strand of CBESNX010000264.1, from coordinate 1,005 downwards.
AACTCCGCGCGCTCGTAACCGCCGTCCTCGATGAATTCCTGATATTCCGCGTTGGTGACACAACGCGAGGCGATGGCGAAGTCGCCGAGCGCCATCTCGTGCGCCGGCCCTTCGTTGTCGAAAGCGAAGCGGCCGTCGTCGTCGTGGCCGATGCGGTAGACGTCGCCCGGCACGCGGAACCATTGCATCTCGTGGGTCGAATAGACCGCCGCCGGCTCCTTCTTGCGATAACTGGGTCCGAAAGGATGGCGCGACAGCACATGCTTGATGTCCATCAGGGACAATTCCTGATGCTGCTGCTCGTGGTGCAGGCCCAGTTCGATCAGCCAGCACAGCTCCTCGATCTGCTCGGGAGCCGCGGCATCGAAAAACGCGTCCATCGCCTGGTCGACATAGGCGCGGTAGGCGAGGACCTCTTCCAGTGCCGGGCGCGTGATCAGGCCCCGCTCAGCGCGCAGTTGGCGCGGTCCGACCGTCTCGTAATAGGAATTGAAGAGGTAATTGAATTGCCGATTGAATTCCACGTAGCCCGACGCGTAGGGCCGAAGCAGGAAGGTCTCGAAAAACCAGGTCGCGTGCCCGAGATGCCATTTGGTCGGGCTGACGTCGGGCATGGACTGGACCTGCTGGTCTTCCGGCGACAGGCGCGACGCGATGCTTTCGCTGAGCGCGCGGACCTCGTTGAAGCGGCTTGTGTAGGCGGCGCCCGAATTGGGCAGATAGGCTTGCGAGACGGTCGCGGACATGCCGTTTTCCCTTCTCTCTGGGGTCGCAAGCCTGTGCGCACGGCAGCGTATCGCGGGACGAGCCAACCCGCCAATGCCGTCCAACTCTAGGGGGCCGGCGCTGCGAGCGCAAGGAGCCGCGCGGATATTTCTTGGATTTAGAGCGACACCATAAAAAATGGGACCGGGATTATTCAGAAAAATCCGCACAGTTTGATCTGAGGAAGTAGGACATTATGAGCCGAATAAGAAATGCGCCGGGGTGCATCATGAACAAGTT
>CBESNX010000263.1:0-1859 GCA_965531025.1 uncultured bacterium | reverse complement strand
GTTTGTTGCAGCGAGGGAAAAGAGCCACGGCGTCTCGGCGGAGGCGACCGAATAAATGGACAATTCCACGGAAAATGGTAACCGGGGCAAAAGGCGGGGCATTCAGGTCGAGGCAGCTTGGCGGATGAGCTGGGGCAGCGGGGCGACGTGCGGCGCGCCGGGAGCGTCGAGGCGGCAGCCGAGATAGTCCCAGAAGCGGATGCCGAGTTTGGCGCAGGTCTTCATCAGGCCGAGGAAGGCATCGCGGGCATCGCGGCCGGCGGCCGACCTGGTTCCGCCGGAGATTTTGCGCCGCGTGACCTGACAGCGGATGTCGTTCTCGGCGTCGTTGGTGTGCAGGGGCACGTCGGGACGGCCCAGCACCATGAGGAGTTCGTCGCGGTTGGCATGCAGCCGCGCCAGAAGCCGGTCCAGGGTGGCAAAGCCGGTGCGGGTCTTGAACAGGCGGTCGAAGCGCATGCGAAGCGCCCGCCTGGCCCCCGGCGTGGGGTCGCGGCAATAGGCCTTGAGATCGGCGTACAGCCACCAGATGCGGGCCTGAATACGCTCCTTGGCCCGGCGCTGGCGTGCGCAGAAGCTGTCCAGCTTGTGCACCAGGCGCTCGGCATGCACCCAGCACAGTGCATGACGGCCGACGTTGAACTGGCCGGCGTCGTCGCTGAGGATCACTGTGTCGGTGAGCCAGCCCCGCTCGACGATACTCCCCCACAGCGCCCCCTCGGTGGCGATCTTGACCGGATCGGGATGCACCTTGAGGGCCGCAATTCCGAGGCCCTCCAGATGGGCCGTCCACGCCGCCTGGTCCGCGAACCGCTTGCTCTCGTGCTCGGCCAGCAGCGCGATCACCGGCCCCGAGAGATTACGCCCGCCCATGTACGCCAGCGCCGCCACGTTGATCACATAATCCTCGAAGCCGGCGCGCAGTAACTCCAGGAAGTTACGCCGGCTCTTGGAGAATGTGGTCGCAAACCAGGCGAAGCGCTGGTTGCCGATGCGGGTGCAGATGCCGTTGCGATCTGCGTGCCGGGCGCCGGTATCGTCCACCGTGATCCACGACGCCGTCTCAAGGCCAGCTCGCAGAACGGCCCGGTTCTCATCGAGAAAGCCGTCCTGGCCCGCGGTCAACAGCCGCACCACTTGGCGCTTGGAGATGTCGACGCCCAGGTCCCGCAACAGGCTCGTCAGGCGTTCCACCGTGATCTGGCCCTGATGATACTGGGCCAGCACGAAGCGCCGCATCTCCGGGCCGAAATGGCCCGCGATCCCCCTCGGCAGCGGCGCCACCAGCCTCTCGCCATGCGGCGTCAGCCAGCGTTCCCGGCGGTAGCGGATGACATGGGCCTTGACCACCAGGTCCTGAACCGTGAAGTCCTCATAGCCCTTGAACCGGGAGCCGGCCGGGGCCTCGGCCCTTAGAATCCGATCCTCGTCGATGGCAAGCCGGGCGTTCTTCGCACCCCGGCGCCGCGCGCCGGACCCGCGCTTCGGCCTCGGTTCCGTCTGCCTGTCCATCCCGCTCGGCTTGAGCGATGGCGGCCCCTTCAGACCCTTGAGGCGCCGGTTCTCCTCTCGCAACGCCGCCACGTCCGCACGAAGCGCCGCGTTCTCCTCAAGAACCCGCACAAGCAAGCTCTTGAGGCCTTCGACATCCAGGGCATCTATATCTGGGCGCGACCCGGTCATAGCCGCATCGAATCACAAAACTCCCCGATTTGGGAATCCCCCAAGTCAAAAAAATTTCGCCCGGGGTTTTGCCCCGGTTACGCTGCGAAGCATTCAGCCTCGGAGCGACATGTCGCCGGTGCTCGAGCATTATTTTCCGGCGCACGGGACGCCTGAACCCAAATTGCGCTCGTTTC
>CBESNX010000262.1:0-1918 GCA_965531025.1 uncultured bacterium | reverse complement strand
ACCACGGCTCCGTAAGGGTGGCCCCACAAGACCATCGAATAGCCTGCCACCACCGCCGCCGCCGGTACGCCCCACGCCAGGGGGAAAATCCGCACCGCGAGCATGGCGGCGACGCCGCCGAACAGGAAATCGACGCCGAACAAAAAGGGCAGGCTGAAATGGTTGCCCGCCAGTCCCGCGCCCGTCAGGACAAGGAGAAACAGGGCCGGCCGCAGCGCCGCCAACGGTACCGCGGCCGGACGTTCAACCGCCGGGGCCATATCGTTTCCGGCGCCCGAGGGAGGGCTCATCGCGGCAAGGTGATGACGAATGTCGGCCCGGAGTCCGGTTGCGACTCCAGCCTGACCGCACCGCCCAACATCTGGATCAGACGGCGGGCGAGGGTATAACCGATGCCCAGGCGATCGGATGAGAGGTGGGGCAGGGTCTTGACGGGGTCCCCGCAACGGGGGCCGGCGTCTTCATCCGCGAGCGCCGTTGGCGCCCCGTGCAGGGTGATCCGGAACTGAACCTCCTGATCGAGGGCTTCCGCGCGGAGCGAGAGCGCCCCCCCCATGGGCGCAAGATTGATCCCGGATTCCAGGATGCGGGTCAGGGATTGCACGATGCGCCCATGGTCGCCGCAGATGTCCGGCAGGTCGTGCGGGATGTGCGTCTCCAGGCTGACGCCGGCGGCGGCGGCCCTGGGATTGGCGACGGAAAGCACGTCGGCCAGAATATCCTCCAGGGAGACCGCCGTTTTCGACAAGGTGATCTCGCCGCACATGGCGGCCATGAGGTCGCTCAATGTTTCGGTGAACACATGCGCCTCCCGCGCCGCCTGGGCCAAGTGTTCAAGGTAAAGATCGGCCCCGTCGATGGCCGCGATCCGTTCATCTTCCTCGAGCAGCGCCGTCATGCCGGAGATGGTCTCCACCACCGGGCTCAGTTCGTAGCGCACGCCCGGCAGGAAGATGGATTTTATGCACTCGTCCACGGAGGGCGACGGGTGGCTGGTCAGGAGCTCCTGCTTGACTGCCTCGACCTCGGCCAGAAGCTGCTTCACCTCTGCGGTCCGGCCGTCCAACTCTTCGCTCAGCATCACCCTGTACTGGTGGTCGAGGCGGCGCAGGCAGATGGCCTTGTCCGCCTGTTGGACCGTACTCAGCAGGTATTTGAGCGAAACCGGCTTGGTCAGAAAATCCACCGCGCCCATCTTCAGGGCCTCTACCGCCTGATCGATGCCGGCGTGCCCGGTGAGTATGATGACCTCCAGGTCCCGCTGATCGGACCAGTACTCCCTGAGCCGCTTGGCCAGTTCCAGGCCGTCGATCCCGGGCATGCGGATGTCGGTCAGGACGATGGCGATCTCCGGGTCCTGCTTGATTTTCTCCAGCGCCTCTTGGCCGTCGAACGCGGTCTCGCATTGGAAACCCTTCTTGCGGAGAAACAGCGCAAGCTCCTCGACGATCTCGGGCTCGTCGTCGACGATGAGAAGGCGCCTCTCCTCCTGGAGCGCTTCGGCAAAGCGGTTGGAAATTGGCGGGGCGCTCGGGTTACTGTCTTGTCCGACGACGCCTTTCATTATCCTATTCCTCCTAATTCTTGTTGCTTGTCGGCGGACATCCGGCGCTGCCGGCACCGGAGCGTCATGGACGTCATCGCCCACGACCCGTCGCGAATGAACAAAGGAAAAAACCGTGAGACGCGGTAACCGGCGGCCCGCTGTTTATGTTCCGATGTCCATAAAAAAATATCTTTCGCACGCATTTCGCAAAACACGCCGTCTCGATTTGCGTGCTACTTTGTGCTCTCTCCCCGTGTTCCGGGCGACAAACTCCGTTGCGACTCTTCGTTTCGTTTTATTGCATAATTACTTCGTTCTACATCCCGGCCGCGCGACCCCAACGGACCACCTGGCCTCCCACCTTATTCCCTG
>CBESNX010000261.1:0-1934 GCA_965531025.1 uncultured bacterium | reverse complement strand
GTTGGCCGGCAGTTCCTGGTAATCGACCTGGATCAGCTCGGCCGCGTCCTTCGCCCGATTGAGGTCGTCCGCAATCACCATGGCGACCAGGTCGCCGACGAAACACACTTTGCCTTGCACCAGCGCCGGGCGCGGCGGGGCGTTCTGTGGCGCCTCGGTGCCGGTCGGCGCGAAACCACAGGGTATGCCGCCGAGCCCGTCCGCGGCGACGTCGTCGCCGGTCAGAACGGCGATCACGCCCGGCGCGTTCTTGGCCGCTGCCGTGTCGATGCCGTTGATCTTCGCGTGCGCGTGAGGCGAGCGCAGAAAATACGCATACGCTTGGCCGGGCCGGTTGAGGTCGTCGGTGTAGCGCCCCTTCCCGGTCAGGAAACGAAAATCCTCCTTGCGCCGCGTGGCGGCGCCGATGCCGTTCTCCGCCATGGTCTCACCCCCTCATCATCGCTTTCGCCCCGGCCTGGATGGCCTTGACGATATTGTGGTAACCCGTGCAGCGGCAGATGTTGCCGTCGATGCCCTCGCGGATTTCCCGATCGCTGGGGCTCGCGTTGCGGCGCACCAGGTCGATGGCGCTCATCACCATGCCCGGCATGCAGAAGCCGCACTGGAGGCCGTGGTGCTCGCGGAACGCCTCCTGCATCGGGTGCAGCTCGCCGTTCTTCGCCAGCCCCTCGATGGTCATGACCTCGGCGCCGTTGGCTTGCGCCGCCAGCATCGTGCACGCCTTCACCGAGCGGCCGTCGACGTGCACCACGCAGGCGCCGCACTGGCTCGTGTCGCAGCCCACATGGGTGCCGGTGAGGCGGAGGCCCTCGCGCAGCAGCTCGACGAGCAGCGTGCGTTCCTCGACCTCCTTGGAAACCGATTGGCCGTTCACCGTAAGGGAAACGGTGATCCCCATGGCATCCTCCCTTGATATGTCACCTTTTTGCAGGCATTCGAGGCGGGGTTCGCTCCCCGCTCCGTGCCTGCATTCGCGCCGCATGACACCGCTCGCGTTGCACGCCCGGCCCCGCGACGCCGATTGCCGCTAGTGTTCCGCCCCGACGCCGCGAGGTCAAGGACGGAAATCGCGGCACATGATCGCGCGATCAAAATCCAAAGATCAACAACAGCACGGCGACGATCACGATAACGCCCGCGGCCCACAGCCACGGGCTCACGCCCCCGGCCCCGGGAGCGGGCACCGCCTCGGGGAGTTCGGGCGCGGCGGGCGCGGCGACGACTTCCGAGAACTTGCCGAAGAATTCGCCGGCGAGCTTCTGCGCCGTCGCACCGAGAAGGCGCTGGCCGACCTGGGCGAGCTTGCCGCCGACGTTGGCGTGCACCTGGTAAGTGAGGATGGTGTCACCGCCGTCGTCGGCGAGGCGCACCGTGGCTTCGCCGCGCGCGAAACCGGCGACGCCGCCCTGGCCCTCGCCCGAAATGCGGTAGCCGTTGGGCGGGTCGAGGTCCGAGAGCGTCACCTTGCCCTTGAACGGCGCCTTGACCGGGCCGACCTTGAGCACGACGCGCGCCGTGAACTCGGTGTCCGAGGCTTTCTCGATTTCCTCGCACCCCGGTATCGCCACCTTGAGCACCTCGGGGTCGTTGAGCGCCTCCCACACGCGCGCGCGCGGCGCCGGGATGCGGAACTCACCGCTGATGTCCATGAGCCTTGCCGTGTCCTCCGGGCGCCGTGTCCTCCGGGCAATGCGTTCACGTTAGCCGCGCGTCCCGCGCCTGGCAATCGCGACGCGGTTACGTGCTTATACGCAAACTCACGATTCTCGTTATTTTGCTGCGTTCAAACGCCACGCAGGCTTACGCCGCATAAGCGGCGGCCCGCCGTCGCGGGCTCCGAAAACCAAAACTATGTTTTGACTTTCGGTATTACGTTACCAGCCGCACCACCACGAACGCGACCACCGCCATCTGGACGAGGTTGACGACCA
>CBESNX010000260.1:0-1956 GCA_965531025.1 uncultured bacterium | reverse complement strand
GCGCCGGTGGCGCAGCACGCTGGCGCGGCGGCTTGGGCGGCGGAAAGGGAATCGCGCCTCCTCGTCCTCGGCGACAGCCTGACCTCGGGCTTCGGCCTCGGCGCCGAGGAAACCTTTCCCGCCCGGCTCGAAGCGGCGCTCACCCGGCGGGGCTTCGCCGTCAAGGTGCTTGACGGCGGCGTTTCGGGCGACACCTCGGCGGGCGGGCGGGAGCGGCTCGACTGGGCGCTTAGCGCACGGCCCGACGCGGTCATCCTGGAGCTCGGCGGCAACGACGGCCTGCGCGGACTCGACCCCAAGGAGACTTACCAGAATCTGGCGGCGATTCTGAAGCGCCTCAAGGAACGCAATGTCCCCGTGCTTGTGGCGGGAATGTACGCGCCCCCCAACCTGGGCCCCGACTACGGCAAGGAATTCAAGGCCGTCTTCCCGCGCTTGGCGGAGCGGTTCGGAGTGCCGCTCTATCCATTTTTCCTCGAAGGGGTCGCCGCCGATCCCGACCTCAACCAGAAAGACGGCCTCCATCCCAACGGCCGCGGCGTCGAGGTGATCGTCGAACGGATGCTCCCCTTTGTCGCAAGACTCGTGTTACAAGCAAGGTCGAGAAACGCACCCGTCGACGAGCACCGAAAGGACCCATCGCCATGAGCGCGTTCAGGGCCGCCCATGCCACGGCCGGGAGCTGGACGGAGGCCTGCAAGGCCTGTGTCGAGCAGTTGGGCGAGCTGGATGAGGCCTTCAATCTCGGGTTTATTTACGTGACCGACGCGCTGGCGCCGGAGCTTGCCGGCATCCTGACCTTCCTGCGCGAGAGCACGCCGATCGAGGATTGGGTCGGGGCCGCGGGCTTTGGGGTGTGCGCGAGCGGCCGGGAATACGTCGAGACGCCGGCGGTGGCGGTGATGGCGGCGGCGCTCCCCTCTGATGCGTTCCGGGTGTTTCCCACCATTGACGAAAGCCTTGACGAGTTCCGCGTCGATCATCGGGACTGGGTCGAACGCTCGCAGCCGATTTTCGCGGTCGTGCACGGGGATTCGCAAAACGGCAAGACCCCCGAGATCATCGCCCGGATGGCCGAGGAGACCTCCGCGTTTCTCGTCGGCGGTCTCGTCTCCGCCAGCGGCCCCCGCAACCAGATCGCCGGCGAGGTCACGGGCGGCGGCGTTTCGGGCGTGATGTTTTCCGGGCGCGTGGCGGTGGCAACCGGGTTGAGCCAGGGCTGCGCGCCCGTCGGGCCCGCCCACAAGATCACCGATGCCCGAGGCAATGTCCTGATCAGCCTCGATAACCGTAATGCGCTCGAGGTCTTCAAGGAGGACATCGGCGAAGCGCTCTCCCAGAACCTTCGAAGGGTCGGAGGTCACATCCACGCCGCCCTGCCGGTGCCGGGCTCCGATACCGGCGATTATGTTGTGCGCAACCTCGTCGGCATCGACCCGGACAAGGGGTGGCTTGCCATCGGCGAAAACGTCGAGCCGGGCGGAACCGTGACGTTCTGCGCCCGCGGCCGACCGAGCGCCGAGCGCGACCTCAAGCGCATGCTGAGCGAGCTCAAGGCGCGCATCGAAGGCGCGCCGAAGGGCGGCGTCTATTTCTCGTGCGTCGCACGGGGGCCGAACCTGTTCGGCGCGAATTCCGAGGAGCTGGGGATGATCCGCGAGGAGCTGGGCGCCTTTCCCCTCGCCGGGTTTTACGCCAACGGCGAAATCTCCCACAACCGGTTATATGGATACACCGGCGTGCTGGCCCTGTTCCTCTAGAGCGCTATCCGGCCAAATTGAATCAATTTGATGGGGGCAGATCGGTTTTCCGGGCAGGCGCGGCGTGAAGCGCGATGCAGGGCATCGGGCGAGCGTCGCAACGAACCCGGGGAGCCGATTTGCCCCACCGCAGGCCGGGTCCTTTTGCGCCGTGGCGTCGTTGCGTATCTTTGCCGGTTTCCAGAATCTGGAAACC
>CBESNX010000259.1:0-1980 GCA_965531025.1 uncultured bacterium | reverse complement strand
CGGTCGCGGCGGATGTCGCGGTGATGGGAGCCGATATAGAGTCGTTCAATACGGCGCTCGGCTGGTCCCTGGGGGCGCTTGGCCTCGGCCTCGTGGTCGCCGTGTTCCTGCAGGTGCGCTACGGCTTGAGGCCGCTCAAGCGAATCGAGGCGTCGCTGAGCGCCATACGCTCCGGTCTTGCGCGCCGGTTGGAAGAGGACTTTCCCTCTGAAATCAATCCATTGTCCAAGGAAATTAATGCATTACTGGAACACAACGCTTCCCTGCTCGAGCGCGCGCGCACCCACGTGGGCAACCTTGCGCACTCATTGAAGACGCCCCTTGCCGTGCTTCACAACGACGCCGCGAAGGGGCAAGGTCCGTTGGCCGAGTCGGTCGCGCGTCAGGCCGCGGTCATGCAGCGCAACATCGACCATCACCTGACCCGCGCCCGCACCGCGGCGGCGCGCGACGTGCTTGGGGCGCGGGCCGAAGTCGGGCGCGCCGCCGAGGATCTTCGCCGCACGTTGACGCGCCATCACGCCGACCGCGCGATAACGATCGAGCTCGAGGTGGAAGAGGGGATTGCCTTTCGCGGCGAGCGCCAGGATCTCGATGAAATGCTCGGCAATCTGATGGACAACGCCTGCAAATGGGCGAAGTCGCGTGTCCGCGTGACCGCCGTACCCGAAGCGGACAGATTGCGCTTGAGCGTCGAGGATGACGGCCCCGGCCTTGCCCCGAGCGCGCGCGAAGCCGCGCTCAACCGCGGCGAACGGCTCGATGAATCGGTGCCTGGAAGCGGCCTCGGCCTTGCCATCGTCCGCGATATTGCCGATCTCTACGGCGGGGAGGTCGCCCTCGAGGAGGCGAGCCTCGGCGGCCTCAAAGCGCTTCTGATCCTCCCCGCCGTGTAAGGGTCACGTCAAAAAGGGGGCTTCGCAGGGCACGAGGGCTTCGAGTGGCGCGGCCGACGTCGTGTGTAATCCCCGCGCCCACTAGAGCACTATCCAGCCAGATGGAACCATTTGACCGGATAGTGCTCTAGCGGGGAAGAATAGCATTTTGCGGCGTGACGCGTAGCCCTCTTCGGCGCCGCTCGAACGTGCTCCCGCCGGCCGGGCACGGGAAACCGGCAAGGCAGGAGTCGCCTTGAGCGCCGCTGCAGCCGCAAGGATTTGCCGGAGACACCTTTCAGGTCACGAAGGGCGGAAGTTTCTTCGCCGTCGCCGAGAGAGGAGTCGATGTCGACAGCGGGGAAGTTGGGCTTGTTCGCAGGAGAGCGAAGTCAGTCCGCCTTCGCCCGTGTCACGATGACCCGCTTCTTGCCGCGTTTGAGCAAATAACCCCCGCGCGGAATGGCCAGTTTCTTGTCTTTGATCAAGCCCTCGAGCGCGCTCGTAATCGTCTTGGCGTTCTTGTCAACGGGTTCTCTCTTTCCCTTGCTTTCTGTCGCGATCCACGCGGCAAAAGCTCGGGTACCGATTTGATCGCCAACAGACTTTCGCAAGGCGTTCAGCTTGCGCAGTTGTCCCTTGGTCAGGCTTTTTTGGTCGAACTTTGGAGAAGCTTTTCGAGGCATTTCAAATTACTCCACCGGATATTGGGAAAATTTTCGCCGTCAAATCTTATAAATGAACACGACGCACTTGTAAAGGTCCGACCGCGGTCAAATGGTCGATGGTTGTTGTTCGTTGCGGGAACTTCAGCGCCCTGATACGCGCCCTTGCTTTGCGGTCGCCGGACCGCGCGGGCGAGCGGAATTGAGGCGGATGCGAACTTTGCCCAGTCGCGGGCGCCGACGCGCCATGGATCGGCCGTCCCGGCGGGATCGACCACACGCTTCCCGCCGTCATCGCCCCGATTCGGTTCTTGGTCCGCTGCATCGGTTGCCCGCCCTTCACCGACCGCTCGCGGCGCGGCGTGCATTCCGCCATGCCGGCCATGTACGCTTATCCGCGGCCCCGCGGGGAAATGAATCAGAGGCCGTAGTACCAGGGC
>CBESNX010000258.1:0-2011 GCA_965531025.1 uncultured bacterium | reverse complement strand
CAGGCACGATCGCAGCATTCGCATTTTCGATTTCCTCAGTGTCATGTCGAGCATTCCATGGTCCTTTCTTCGGCTCTCCGCCGCCATGGCAGCGGCGCGGGTTGGAGGTTCAAAGCGTCCGCGGCGCCGAATCGTCGCCGGGCGCGTGGTCCGGCCGCTCAATACGGCCAGTCGTCCGGCCGTCCCCAGAAATCGGGCAGCCAGTAGTGCATCTCCGTGTCGTGGAAGTCTCCGTGCACCGTCGGGTCGCCCGGGTCGTTCTTCTCGCTGTTCGGCCGGCGGAACCCGAAGATCTTGAACAGCATGCGCGCGCGCGCCTCATCCGGGAACACGTGCTCCGCCGCGGCGACGTTGACCCACTTGCCGAGCGTCCTGTCGAGCATGGTTGGGGGCTTTTCGTACATGTCATCGACCCATTCGAGCAGGCTGCCGCTGGGCGTCGAGCCCAACCCGGTGATCTCACGGGCATCGGCCACGGGATGGAGGCTGAGGTTGTAGAACCTGAGGTCCGGCTTGCGCTTCATCACGGGAACGACGGTATTGAGGAATTCACGAATGCTGTTGGCCGCCGCCATGTAAACGACGTTCCTGTAAGGCAGATTGTCGTAAAGGCGGATCAGGTCGTTGAGCACCATCGTGCCTAGGCTGTGGCCGATCAGGGTGAGTTCCGCATCCGCGAGCGAACGGCCGATCCCCTTGGCGATGCACTCCCGTTCCTTATTGACACACCTCTCGAACTGGCTGAAAAACTTGGAGAAGCCCCCGGTCCCTTTCGGGTAGTGGCCGATCTCCGTGCCGTTGCGCCTGAGGCCGTCGAACTCCGCCGGCGTCCGCACGGTGGTCCGCGTGCGGCGCACCATGTTTTGCCAGGCGGTCTTGCCCATCGCGTCGGTGAAGGGCGTGGTTAACACCTTGGCCGGCGCCATGAGGGTGAAAATGAGCCCCCCGATAAGCAAGCCCTCCGTGTCTTCGTTGGGGCCATCGAACCGGACATTGAGACGAGACGTGGTCACGACCGGCTCGCCGTATAACGCCACGCCATCCAGGTAACGCCCGAACTGGCTGAGGTATGTGGCCGGCGCCCGCGCGATGCCTTGGCCGATGTCGGCCAGCACATAGAGTGGCGTGGTGGCCCGCACACCCGTGTAGAGGTGGCCGTTGCGTACCCTGGCCACCTGTTCCCAGTATGAGTCGAAGAGGCCCGTGTGCCAGATGAGGAAGATCGGAAAGTACCCGGCCTTCAACATGCACGGAGCCTGCTCGGCGGCCCTCTCGAGGCTCATGCTTACCGTGTTCATGCCGCCGTTGATGAAGATGAGGATGCGATTGGGTTTGCCGGCGGCCTCGGGACGCTGGCGAAACCGTGCATGGGCCTCCAGAATCTTGACGAACTGCGTCTCGAAGTCGCCGCGCGCGGCGTCGCCCGCGGCGATCGCGGACCCGTCGTAGCGGCCCTCGTGATCGACCGCGAACACGTGGTTCTTGACGTCGAACCCCGGCGGCGGATTTTCTTCGTAGAGATCTTTCGTGCACAACTTATCGGACGGGATCTCCCGCGCGACGATCCCGCCCGGCGGTCCGCCGATGCCGGCGCATGCCGAGAGCCCCGCCGCGACGGTGAGGATCGCGAACGGGCGCGCGGTCCCGGCTGAAATGCGCCTCGCCGGGCGCAAACGGTTCCGAACAAATGGACAGCTGTCAAAGACGGTCATTGGTGCCTCCCTTCACTGGCGCGCCGGACCGGCGCCGGCGGCTGATTTCCCCTAGCTTCTCAATCGTCGTCGGCTCGGGCGGGCCATTCACATGGCTTGGCGCCGGTCCCCGCGTCGCAAACCTTGAACGGACGTTCGTTCATAATTCGCCCCAAAAATCACCCTTGCGGGCGGCGAGCGATGCAAATTCGGATGTCCCGGAGCGCCAGCATTTCTCCATCTGCCCGGCCAGGATGTTGCGCAGCTGCCGCTCGCCGATCGGCATGGCCGCGCCGGACTTGAAGGCGCGCCAGAGATAC
>CBESNX010000257.1:0-2056 GCA_965531025.1 uncultured bacterium | reverse complement strand
GATCGGAAGAGGACGCGGTGGAGCCCGCTGAAAAAGATGTCCAGGAGATAGAAAATGTTCACACCAACCAGACCGACGAGAACCATCGCAATCGAGAATTCCCTCTTGTTCCTCATTATCGTGCCTCCTTTTTACTCAGTGGCCGACTTTAGCCGGAGGAACGGTCCCCGCACCAGCGTTTTCGGGATTACGCTTGCGGCACCTCGACGCCGGCTTGCCGGCACGCGGCGATGAGGGTGTTCTGCAAAAGGCAGGCAATCGTCATGGGGCCCACGCCGTCCGGCACGGGCGTTATGGCGCCGGCGACCTTCACCGCCTGGTCGAAATCCACGTCGCCTATGAGCCTCGTTTTGCCGTCCTCGGTTGCGACCCGGTTGATGCCGACGTCGATCACGGTGGCGCCGGGTTTGATCCATTCGCCCTTGACCAGGCGCGGCCGTCCGGCGGCGGCGACCAGGATGTCGGCGCGCCGGCATTCGGAGGCGAGGTCCCGCGTGCGCGAGTGGGCCACCGTCACGGTGCAGTTTTCGGCGAGAAGCACGCTCGCGACGGGCTTGCCGACGAGATTGGACCGCCCCAGCACCAGGGCGCTCAGCCCCGTCAGATCGCCGCGGACGTCCTTGATGAGCATGAGGCACCCGGCGGGCGTGCAGGGTATGAGCCCGCCGCCCGCGCCGGTCTGCAGCCTCCCTGCATTGATCGGGTGCAATCCGTCGACGTCCTTGGCCGGGTCTATCGTCCCGGTCACGGACGAGGCATCGATGGACGCGGCAAGCGGCATCTGTACGAGAATCCCGTGCACGGACCGATCCCCGTTGAGTTCGCGGACGAGATCGACAAGCTCCGCCCCGCTCGTCGTCCCCGGCAGGCGATGGATCATCGAACGCATGCCCGCGGCCTCGGCGGCCTTGCTCTTGTTGCGAACGTAAACCTGGCTTGCCGGGTGCTCACCCACGAGCACCGCGGCCAGACCCGGCACGATGCCGTGCTCGCGTTTGAGCGTCGCGGCCTGGCGGGCGGTTTCGGCCCGCAACCGTTCCGCGAATGCCTTGCCGTCGATGATTCTCGCTTCAGCCACGGCGGGGCCCATGGCGGCGGCTTACCCACTCCTTCAGCCGGCTCAGGAGGGCTTCGGGGTCCCCCGCAATGCGCACGGTCTTGTTCCGGCCCCGCGCCCCCGCTTTGATCGAAATGTCGCGCTTCGCCAACTTCCATTCCCGGGCCAGCAGCGCGATCAGCGCCGCGTTGGCCTTGCCGTCTTCGGGCGGGGCGCTGACCGACACCCTGAGCGCGGCCTGTCCTTCCGCGGCCGGCCTCAGCTCTTCGATACGGGTGCGCGCCGACCTCGGCGTCAAGCGCACCGCGATCAGGATGCCGTTTGGGGCGCGGCTGAAGGGAAGGGCTCGGGCCGCGGTACTCACGGGATGTTAGAAAAGTACTCGCTCAACAGGCTGCGAAGGAGCCAAAGCAGCAGAATCAGGATGAACGGCGAGATGTCGATGCCGCCGAGGTTGGGAAGGACCCGCCGTATGGGCTGGAGCGCCGGCGCGGTGATGCGGTGAAGAAAGTCGCCGACGAGATAAACGATGCGGTTGTGGGTGTTGACGACATTGAACGAAACAAGCCAGCTCATGACCACCCAGATGATCACGAGCCAGATGTAAAGCTCGATCAGCGTGTCGAAGAATTTCAGCAAGGAGTACATTCAGGTCCCGTCGATCGCGTCAGGTTCACCAAACCTAGCGTTCCCTTAGCCTACGCGCAAGCATGACAGGCGGACGCTCAAAGCCGGCCTCGTGAAACTCACGATTGCGCGGGGATCGTCCTTGACAGCAAAGAGCGCCGGCACACATTATCCGCGTTCCCGATCCGAGTTTCCGTGGGGCCGTAGCTCAGTTGGGAGAGCGCGACGTTCGCAATGTCGAGGTCAGGGGTTCGATCCCCCTCGGCTCCACCAGCTCGCTTTCGGCCGCCCGTTGGTCTTTATTTTTCTAAGGCTTCATTTTTCTAGGGCTTCGATCCGGCTCTCGAGATTGGCGCGCTCGGGGCTGCCGGC
>CBESNX010000256.1:0-2093 GCA_965531025.1 uncultured bacterium | reverse complement strand
TTGTAGAGCGCTCGGGCCTCGTCGATCCGGCCGTCGCGAGCGAGCTCGAACAAGGCTTCGAGTGGTTTCTTGTCAGGGAGCGGATAGAGAGACGCGCCGTGCTCGGCAATCACCGACAAATCAGAATGCTCGAAGAGCGGTTGCACGCCGCCGAGAAGCTGGGGCTCGTGACCTTTGTCCCCGACGACATGGACTGGGAGGACGAGGTCCGCATGGCCATCGAAGCACGGACGAGCCTTTCGTCCGACGCGCTCACCGGCATGGAGGCGAGCCTTCGCTTCGCCGGTCCCGAAACCCTGGAAACCAAGATTTTCGGCCGGCTCTCGGCGTGGCAGAACTGGATCTTCCAGCGTCCGAACGCGGTCGGCGAGGGCGGCGCGCTGAAGCTCTTCGGGTCCGGCAAGCGCGCGGCCTTCGACGTGAAACGGGTTTGACGCCCCTCCCGAACCATCAGGATCAAACGCAAATCAGGCAAATCAGGACAAGACCGTGGGCATCGATTACAGAGAAACAATCCCCAACAACGTCAATCTGTCCGAGGACCGCCGCCTCCAGCGCGCGCTGGAGAAATGGCAGCCCGAATACATGAACTGGTGGAAGGAAATGGGCCCCGCGGAAAGCCAGAAGATGGACGTTTACCTGCGCACGGCCATCAGCGTCGAGCCCGGCGGCTGGGCCAATTACGATTTCGTTCGCATGCCCGATTACCGCTGGGGCATTTTCCTCGCCCCCGCCGAAAAGGACCGCAGGGTCAATTTCGGCATGCACAAGGGGGATGCCGCGTGGCAGCAGGTTCCCGGGGAATACAGATCCGAACTGCGCCGCCTGATCGTCACCCAGGGCGACACCGAGCCCGCCTCCGTCGAGCAGCAGCGCCACCTCGGCAAGACCTGCCCGTCGCTCTACGACCTGCGCAATATTTTCCAGGTCAACGTCGAGGAAGGCCGCCACCTGTGGGCCATGGTGTACCTGCTGCACGCCTACTTCGGCCGTGACGGCCGCGAGGAAGCCGAGGCCATGCTGGAGCGCCACGCCGGCGACGCGGACAAGCCGCGCATCCTGCAGGCCTTCAACGAAAAGACGCCGGAATGGCTGTCCTTCTTCATGTTTACCTTTTTCACCGACCGCGACGGCAAGTACCAGTTGGCCGCTCTCGCGGAATCCGCCTTCGATCCCCTGGCGCGCACCTGCCGCTTCATGCTGACCGAGGAAGCGCACCACATGTTCGTTGGCGAGACCGGCATCGGCCGCGTTGTGAAGCGGGCCTGCGAGATCATGAACGAGCATAAGACCGACGACGTCAGGAAGTTCGGCGGCATCGACCTGCCGACCCTTCAGAAGTACCTCAACTTTCACTTCAGCGTCTCGGTCGACCTGTTCGGGCAGGAACTGTCCACCAACGCCGCCAACTACTACACCTTGGGCCTCAAGGGCCGCTATCGCGAGACGGAGATCGCGGACGACCATGTGCTCACCGGCGACAGCTACGAGGTTTCCGGAATCCGGGGAAATTCCGTCAAGCTCCTCCACGAGGCGGCGCTCAATGCCCTCAACGAGCGCCTGAGGAACGATTACATCGCCGACTGCCAGCGCGGCGTCGACAAGTGGAACAAAACCATCCGCGAGGCCGGCATCGATTTCGAGCTCAGGCTGCCGCACCGTGCCTTCCACCGCCGCATCGGGATGTTCGCCACGGTGAAGGCCTCGCCCGACGGCAAGCTTCTGACCGAGGCCGAGTGGGATCGTCTCCACGGTGAATGGCTGCCGACGGAAGAGGACATGGCGCACGTCACGTCGCTGATGCGACCCGTCACGGAACCCGGCAAGGTCGCGAACTGGATCGCCCCTCCGACGAAGGGGATCCACGGCCGGCCCACCGACTTCACGTATGTCCGTTGCAACGTTTGAGCGGACGCGAAAGATAAAGACGGAGACGGGGACAAGCGTTGAGACGGGGGGCTTGCCCCGCGAACACCATGGGATGGGAGGCAACGGCCCGGGCGAGCCCGACGCTCGCCCCCGAAGTCGACGCCGCGCCAGCCGGCTTCCTGATGGCGCGGGACGAGTTCGGAGATAGCGGCACGCCCGAGCCG
>CBESNX010000255.1:0-2093 GCA_965531025.1 uncultured bacterium | reverse complement strand
TTGTCGCGTCGTTTCGAAATGTTCCCTCGCGTCCGGTCCTGGGCAAAGGCCCGCGACCGACCACTCGACGGCGAATAGTAAGCAAAACTGACGCAGGATGTCAAGTAAAACTTACATCCTCGAACAAAAAATTTAGGCGTACTTACCTACGTTGCCTGTAGCGGCGGTGTTCCACCATGGTGCCAATCACTCGGCCGGGGCGGTCCGAATCGATCCCCAGGGTCGGCCAGTCCGGGTTCAGGGGCACCAACTCTATGATCGGCTGCCCGTCTTTGTCGGAACCGCGAGGGCGGTATTTTTTGAAGGTGGCCTCGCTCTCGTTGGCGAGCTTCGCCACCACGTAATCGCCCGGCCGTGGCTGAATGTCGGGGTCAATGATCACCTTGTCGCCCTCTCGGAAGTCGGGCTCCATGCTTTCGCCCATAATGATCAGCGAGAAAGCGTGCGGGCCGACGTCGAGATCCGTATGTATCTCATCGAGCCCGGCCGAGGGCGCATAGGGATCGCTCACTTCGGTCCAGTTCCCCGCCTGCACGTAACTGATGACAGGCACGCGATGACGGGGCGAAGCGGCAATAGGGCTTGCGCCCGCCAACAGAGGATGCGCGTCTTTGTCTCCGTAGGCGAGCCAGGCGGCGGACACCCCGAGGGCATCCGCAAGCGCCTCCATGCGGCTGAAGACGGGCTTCGTTGCATCGCTTTCCCATTGGGCGACGGCCGGCCGGCTGACACCGCACTTTAGGGCGAGTTCTTGCTGGCTCATCACCAAGGACTCTCGGACCAGTCTGATCTTCTGTCCCAAAGTTTCCATGGGCGCCATTATGAAAGCGCAGCTTACACCTGTCATGGTAAGAATTGCTTGACAGAGTTGGTAAGATATGCTTACGTTTCTGATCACGGCCCTTCGCGATGTGGCTCCTCCAATGGTGTGTTTGACAACCGCGTCGGAAGGCGGCGTAGCCCGCACCGGCGGTACGGGTCGAGGCGGGAATTGAAGGATATCGCGCATCTCAGCGGGAAGGGTGAAGCATGACGCTCAGGAGTTCCTTGAGTTCGCATGCGGCGAAGAGCCTGGCAAGCGAAGAGGACCTTGAGCGCCTGCGCCGGGCGGCGTGGCGAAGGGAAGGAGTCTTGAACGTGCACGAAGAGGATGGACGCCTTTCCTGGTCCGAGCGCGAGCTCGTCCGCCAGCTGGGAACCAAGCTTTACGGGAAGAGGCAAGATGGACGCCAATCCGTTTCCCTTCGGGGAGTGCCGGTTCGAATCCGGCAGCGGGCACCAACCTTTTCAGTGAGTTAGGCGGTTGGCTCCCTCTAGGTGTTCGCGCCAGCTATTCCCGGCCGTCAATTAGCAGTCATGTGGCCGGATATCGCGAATGTCCGGCACCGCAATGGTCGTACTCACTCCCGGGCGGTGCCAAATACGGTAGGGGGAACAAGCACGAGGCAGTGCCTGACATGAACCTTTATCGTCTGCTGAGCGAACGCGCGGCAAAGGGGCGGCCGGTCCGGGTTGGGCTCATCGGCGCGGGCAAGTTCGGCGCCATGTTTTTGGCCCAGGCGCGGCAGACGCCCGGCATCCATGTCGTGGGCATCGCCGACCTCTCCGTGCCGCGGGCGCGGGAAAGCCTCGCGCGGGCGGGCTGGCCCGAGCAGCAGGTCTCGGCCGCGTCCTTTGCCGACGCACTCTCAGACGGCACGGTGCACCTGACCGAGGACGCAAAATCCCTCATCGCCGCCGACGGGATCGAAGTCGTCATCGACGCCACCGGCGACCCGGCGGCGGGCATCCGCCACGCCCTCTTGTGCTGCGCCCACGAACGCCATGTTGTCATGGTCAACGTCGAGGCCGACGCGCTGGCGGGCCCTTTGCTCGCCCGCCGGGCGAGCGACGCCGGAATCGTTTACTCTCTCGCCTACGGCGACCAACCGGCGCTCGTTTGCGAGCTGGTGGATTGGGCCCGCGCCGCCGGGTTCGATCGCCTATTCCTCGGCAGGCAGTTTCGGCGCGCGGAGAAACAGCGCCAGCACCGCGCAAGCGGCGGGGATGGTTGCCAGCAGCTCAAGCATCCGATCGTAGCCGCCGAAATAGTC
>CBESNX010000254.1:0-2098 GCA_965531025.1 uncultured bacterium | reverse complement strand
CTGTGCGTCCCGGGCGAAGCAGAAAGGCCGGAACGTGATCGCCCAGCCCGACGACCCGGCCCCGGCGTGGACCGTTATTGGGATCGCCCGGTTTCCGTTGGGCCGTCTCGCGCTCCCTCCCGGCGCCGTCGGCCCTCGGATCGGCGCCGCGTTCCCCGGTTTTCGAGCTGGCCTTGCGCGCCTTTTCCCTTCGTCCCTTTTGCTTTCGTTGCGGGCCATTTCGATTTCCGGCCTTGCGGCGGGGCTGGATCTCTGCGGCGCCCTCCTGGCCGTCGGAAGCAATGAGGTCCGGCACTTCCAGGAAGGGGATGTCCTTGCCGATGAGGGCGGTAATCGCGCCAAGGAACTTGTGCTCATCAGGCGTTGACAGGGTGATGGCGCGCCCTCTGCGCCCGGCGCGCCCGGTGCGGCCGATACGGTGGACGTAATCCTCGGCGTGGGTCGGCACGTCGAAGTTGAAGACATGGGACAGGCCCACGATGTCGAGCCCGCGCCCGGCAACGTCGGTCGCCACGAGCTCTATAATCTCACCGTTCTTGAAGGCTTCGAGGGTTTCGGTGCGGACCGGTTGAGGCATGTCGCCGTGCAGGGCGGCGGCCGAAAATCCGTGGCGCTCAAGGGACCTCGCGAGGATATCCACATCGCGCTTGCGGTTGCAGAAAATGAGGGCGTTCTGGACCGGCTCGCGGCGCAACAGCCTGCGCAGGACCGCGCGCTTTTCCTTCGCGCCGGCCGAGACCAGGAAATGGTCGACGGTCTCCGCCGGAGAGGCCGGCGGGGTGACGTGGATTTCCTTGGGGTTGATCAGGAAGTTATCCGCCAGACGGCGGACTTCCGGCGGAAAGGTGGCGGAGAAGAACAGGGTCTGGCGAATTTTCGGCAGGTACGAAACGATGCGCTCGACATCGGGAATGAAGCCCATATCGAGCATGCGGTCGCCCTCGTCGATCACCAGGATCTTGACGTCGTTGAGCAGAATCCCGCCACGCTCGAAATGGTCGATCAGGCGCCCCGGCGTCGCGATCAGCACGTCGACCCCGCGATCCAGCTTCTGTTCCTGCCGGGCAAAAGACACGCCGCCGATCACTAACGCCATCGTCAGCTTGTGATACTTGCCGTAGGTCTTGAAATTTTCGGCGATCTGGGCGGCGAGCTCCCGGGTGGGGGTCAGGATCAGCGAACGGGGCATGCGCGCCCTGGCCCGTCCTGCCGCCAGGATGTCGATCATGGGCAGGGTGAACGAGGCGGTCTTGCCGGTTCCGGTCTGGGCGCAGCCGAGGATGTCGCGGCCCATCAGGACGTAAGGGATGGCTTGTTCCTGGATGGGCGTGGGTTCGATGTAACCGGCGTCTGTCACTGCGCGCAGGACGTCTGCGCTCAGTCCAAGCTTGTCAAAGGTCATGTTCCGAGAATCTGTGCGGACTGGAATGATGAAAAGAAAAGGTCACACTAAATTTGGTGTTGATCCGGGAAAAGTCAAACAATGGTTGCCCTTAATGAAGGAAGACGTTGCCGGGGGCAAGGAAAAATGCCGCCTTGAGAGGGATTCCAGCCCCTTTGCGCCGATTCTCCGGTATGTCAAAGAGCCCGTTCGCTGATGCGGAGCGGCGGTGCTGATCAGTCGGCATACTGCACCAGGGGCCTGAGGATCGTGCCGATTTCGGTCACGCGAGCGGCGCCTCACGACCGCCCTCGCACGCTGTTCGGGCGCCGAGCTTGCCGCAAGTTTGACCGCGCAATCGGACCAAAAGGAAAGGGACCGGTGAAGCGGCCCCTTTGCGTTGAGCCTTTGGCAGGCGGCTATTTCATAAACGGCGGCCTTCTATCGTCGTCGTCAAGGATATCGTCAACGATGGGGAACAACTCCCTGGTGGTCTGCGCGACGAGGCGGGCAAAGGTCGGACTATTGACGTCGGGGACGGAACCCGCCCAGGCATACACCTCCGTCCACGCAACGCTCCCGCTGCAGAAAGCTGCCGTCAGGTGCAGCCCGTCGCCGTCTTTGACCGAGCCGAACTTCTCGGGCGATGCGCAGAGTTCGACTCCCAAGACAGTCTCTGACCCGTGGAACAGCATCACGACCTTGATGTCCTTGCGC
>CBESNX010000253.1:0-2102 GCA_965531025.1 uncultured bacterium | reverse complement strand
GCCGGCCGTTGCGCTCAACGTCTTGCTGCCGCCGCAATGTCTCGGTTGCGCCCGCATGGTCGAGGAGCCGGGGTCGCTGTGCGCCGCCTGCTGGGAGAGGCTCGATTTTCTCGCACCCCCGCACTGTGCCGCCTGCGGCTTTCCGTTCGAATTCGACCACGGCGAGGACACGCTCTGCGGGGCCTGCGCGCGCATCCCTCCGGTCTATGAGCGGGCGCGCGCCGTGCTGCGTTATGACGACGCGAGCCGCGATCTGATCCTGGGCTTCAAGCACGCGGACCGCACCTTCGCGGCCCCCGCATTTTCGCGCTGGATGGCCCGGGCGGGCGCCGAGTTGCTGGAAGACGCCGATCTCATCGTCCCGGTGCCGCTGCACCGGCTGCGGCTGTTGAGCCGGCGCTACAACCAGGCCGCGCTCCTGGCGCACGGCATCGCGAAAGCTTCGGGTATTACCGTCGTGCCCGACCTTCTGGTGCGCACCAGGCGCACGCCGTCCCAGGGACGGCTTTCTCCCGCCCGGCGCAGGCGCAACGTCGGGGGCGCCTTTGCCGTGAAAGGCTCCCGCGCGGGCCTTTTGAAGGGCAAGCGGGTCTTGTTGATCGACGATGTGCTGACGACGGGCGCGACCGTCTCCGCCTGCACGCGGGCGCTCAGGCGCGCCGGCGCCAAGGCGGCCGATGTGCTGACCCTCGCGCGGGTCGTCCGTCCCGCCACATGACGGCGTTGGGCGCGGTCCGGCGGTTGCGCCGCCGCTTCTTTGTGGCCAAGACCGGGGGTGACACCCTATATATCGTTTGAACCACTTCAAACCGCGCGCATTCCTCGGATGGCGAAGGTGGAGATCTACACCTCGATGTTCTGCCCCTATTGCTATCGGGCGAAGGCCGTGCTGCGCGGGAAGGGCGTGGATTTCACGGCAATCCAGGTAACGGCGCGCCCCGGGCGGCGCAAAGAAATGATCGCGCGGAGCGATGGGCGCGCGACGGTGCCACAGATATTCATCGACGGCCGGCATATCGGCGGTTTGGGCGAACTCGCGGCCCTGGAACGCCATGACAAGCTCGACCAATTGCTGGGAATGGCCTGAACCATGACGCCTTTCAAGCTCGCCTGCGTGCAGACCAATTCCGGCCGCGAGATCGCGCCCAACATCGAGGCGGCGGGCACGCTCGTGCGCGCGGCCCGGTCCGCGGGCGCGGACTTCGTCGCGCTCCCTGAAAACGTCGCCATGCTGGAGCCGCGAAGCCGGCTGATCAAGGAGAAGGCCGCGCCCGAGCACGAGCATGCGGCGCTTGCCGCCTTTCAGGCCCTGGCGAGGGAGACGGGCGCATGGCTGCTGGTCGGCTCTCTCACCGTGAAGTTGGCGGGCGGCAAGGTCGCCAACCGTTCGTTCCTCTTGGATTCCGAAGGCGTTATCGTCGCGCGGTACGACAAGATCCACATGTTCGACGTGGACCTTGCGGGCGGCGAATCCTACCGGGAGTCCGCCACTTTTCGGTCCGGCGGCCGGGCCGTGCTGGCCGAGACCCCTTGGGGCCTCCTCGGCATGACGGTTTGCTACGACGTGCGGTTCCCCGGCCTCTACCGCGCGCTGGCCAGGGCGGGCGCGCATTTCCTCAGCATTCCCTCGGCCTTCACCCGCACCACGGGAAGGGCCCACTGGCACGTGCTTTTGCGGGCCCGCGCGGTCGAGAACGGCTGCTATGTCTTGGCCCCGGCCCAGTGCGGCGCGCATGCCGAGGGGCGCGAGACCTACGGCCATTCGCTGATCGTCGACCCCTGGGGCGAGGTGCTGGCCGACGGCGGCGCCGAGGTCGGCGTCATCACGGCCGAGATCGACCCGGCGAAGGTCGCCGAGGCGCGCCGCATGATCCCGTCGCTCACGCACGATCGCGCGTTTGCGGAGCCCTCATCGCAAGGCGCCGGCTCCGAAATGGCGCGCAAGCTGCGGGCCGCGGGCGGCTCCGGGAAGGCGTGAGAAAAAGACATTGGGCCGGCGCCTCGTCGCGCGGCCTGGGGACGCTGCGGCTGATCGACGGGCTACGGCCAATGCCGGCACCAGCCTGGCCAATTCCCTGCGACGGTTGAAGAACCCAAGGGGG
>CBESNX010000252.1:0-2104 GCA_965531025.1 uncultured bacterium | reverse complement strand
GCAGGACCGCCGTTGTGGCGTCGGGCAGGTCGAAGCGGCGTTGCAGGAGGCCGCCACTGGCCGCAATGCCGCCCAGCAAGATCGCCACCAAGATGATGGCGAGCGGGTTCTGGCGGGCCAGGAAAGCGATCAGGATTCCGGCGTAGCCGAAACCAACAACCAGGGATTCACTGGCAAACCCGTGCACCGCCATGATCTCCATGGCTCCGGCGAGGCCGGCCCCGGCGCCGCCCAAAAAACAGCAGATCAGAACCATGCGATTGATGGGCAGGCCCGCCATTTGAGCGGCGCGCTGATTGCCGCCGAGGATGTCGACAGCGAAACCAAATGTCATCCGCCGCATCACCACGTAGAGCGAGACGCAGACGATGACGCCGACCGCCAGGCCCCAATGAACGTCGAGGCCCGGCACGGTTCCGACCATCAGGTTTTCGGGAATGCTCCAGCTGGCGGTTTTCAACACCTGCTCGTAATCCCGGATCGGGCCGGAGATGAGATGGTTCATGATGGCGATCGCGATGTAGTTCATGAGCAGCGTCGCGATGGTTTCGTTGACGCCCCGCTTCTGACGGAGCGCTCCGGCGGCGCCGATCCACAGCCCGCCCGCGAGCGCGCCGGCCAGGCCCATGACGGCGACGGCGAGCGCGAACGGCAAGCCGCCGAGATGTACGCCGACCAGAACGGTGGCGACACCGCCGATGACCAGCGCCCCTTCGCCGCCGATGACCAGGAGGCCGGCCCGCGCCGGGATGGCGGTACACAGTGCTGTCAGCATCAAGGGGGCGGCCTGGGTCAGGGTGCTTTCGATGGATATTTGGGTCGCGAAGGCGCCCAGATAGAGGACGTAAAAAACCTCCAATGGATCGTGCCCGTAAAGGTTTACGAAAACCCCGAAGCCGACGAGGGTGAGAAGGAGGGCGGCGGTATTGATGACCACCGCCTCCAACCCGTGATGGAAGGTCGCACTAAACATCGGCTTTTGAGCAAGAGGACCCCAATGAACGGAGTCTCCCCGCCCGAGGCTCGCTCAGCCCACCGCGCCTTCGACGAAGAAACGGACGCCAAGCTTGAACTTGGTGTCTTCGTTGTCGATGACCTGTCCGTCCTTGAGGATGACGTTGCCCTTGTTGTCCTTGAGTGGCCCCTTGTACAGCTTCAGGGAATCGTCCATGAAGCCTTGCTTGGCCTTGAGGATTTCATCGCGGACCTTTTGCGGCAGGGCCTTCCCGAACGGGCTGAGCCTGACCATGTCGCGCTTGAACCCGCCGCGCAGCAGGTTCGGGTATTTTCCGCCGGTCCGCCAGGCCTCAACGAAATCCGCCGCCGACGCCCAGTTCCATTCGGCCCCGGTGAGGAAACCCTTTGGCGCCAGGGAACTGCAGTCCGAATGATAGCCGCAGGTGAAGACACCACGCCGTTCGGCGGTCTCGATGGAGACTTTCGAGCTGTCGACGTTGGCGATGATCACGTCGCAGCCCTGGTCAATTAGGCCGTTGGTGGTCTCCGCCTCCTTGACGGGATCGTTCCACGACCCGGTGATCACCACGTTGCAGGTCAGGCTCGGATTGACGGATCGCGCGCCGAGGATAAAGCCGTTGCAGTTGTTGTAGATGAAGTAGAGCGGCTTCGAGCCGATGAAGCCAATCTTGCCGGACTTACTCATGCGCCCGGCGGCGATGCCGCAGAGGTAATGCGGCTCTTCCATATAACCGCGGTAGCCGATGACGTTCTTGGGGTCGCCGGGCTTCCAGATGGCGCCGATATGGGTGAACAGGACGTCCGGGTGCGCCACGGCCATTTTCTTGATGCTCTTCCAGTACCCGAACGAGGTCGCCATGATGACCGTAGCGCCGTCCAGCAGGATCATACTCTTCATGACCTTCTCGACTTCGGCGGTCTCGGGCACGTTCTCCTGTTCGACGACCTTAACGCCGTCCATCTTGGCGATCTTTTGGGCTGCGTCCCAGTGCGACTGGTTCCAGCCGAAATCCTGGCGCGGGCCGACGTAAATGAACCCGACGGTGATCGGTTTCGCGGCCGACGCCATTTTCGGCAATAAGGCGAACAGGCTACTGGCAGCGATCACGTTCGCCCCCGTCCGCAC
>CBESNX010000251.1:0-2111 GCA_965531025.1 uncultured bacterium | reverse complement strand
GCGCGCGGACGGGACAAGGCTTAAGGAGAATGCCAGTGCGCAACCCAGACCTTGCGGGCCTGCTTGCCCCCGTTAGCGCCATCGCACGCAAAGCCGGCGAAGAAATCCTGAAATTCCATGGCACCGATTTCGAGGTCCGTTCCAAGGCCGACCGCTCGCCGGTGACCGACGCCGACGAGGCGGCCGAGCGTCTCATCCTTGCGGAGCTCGAAAGCTTGACTCCCGACATCCCGATCGTCTCGGAAGAAGCCGCGGCCGCCGGCCACGTGCCGGACGTGGCGGGAAAGCGTTTCTGGGCGGTGGACCCGTTGGACGGCACCAAGGAGTTCATCAGGCACAGCGGTGAATTTTGCGTCAACATCGGTCTCATCGAGGACGGCCGGCCGGTGCTGGGGGTGCTCCACGTCCCGACCCTCCACGTAACCTACAGCGCCGCCGGGCCCGGCACCGCGATGTGCGAGGAAGAGGGCGCCCCGGCGCGCGCCATCGCGGCGCGCGAAGCGCCCGAGGACGGCGTGGTGGTCATTTCCAGCCGCTCGCACGGAAACGACGCGGAACTGGACCGATTCCTCTCGAACCTGCAGGTCAAGGCGCGCCTCATGACCGGCAGCGCGGTCAAATTCTGCAAGGTGGCGAGCGGCGAGGCCGACCTCTATCCGCGCTTTGGCCGCACCAGCGAATGGGACACCGCCGCGGGCCATGCCATCCTCGAGGCTGCCGGGGGCGCCGTTTTGACCGTTCAAGGCGATGAGTTTCTTTACGGCAAGCCCGGCTTTCTCAACCCCGAGTTCATCGCCCGCGGCAAGGCCTCTTGAACGGCGTGGCGTCAACGAACACGGCGCCCCGCCTTGACTCCGCAAGGCTCGGTTGGTAGGTCTATCAACGCAGGGAGACCCTGAAAGAGAGGGTCAACCTGAGGCATGGCTGTGACTGACACTGTGGCAGGAATGCCTGTCACTGACCCGCAGCCGCTTGGCACAGCGGGGAGAAAGGTTGCCCGGCCGTTGCCGCGGAGGGCCGGACAGATTGAAACGCGACGAGGAGCCGTCAGTGACTGGCGGCTCTTCCGTGTTGCAGGGTCTTCTTTGAGTTAGCCGGACCGCGCGATTTCCGGGCGGCTCTGGCTTTCCCCAGATCGAGGTTTGCGCCACAATTGCCGTTATGCCGGTACACCCCTCCAATATCTTCCGGCCGACCGAGGAAAACCTTGCCGCCGCGGCGGAGCTGATCCGCGGCGGCAGGCTCGTCGCCTTCGCGACCGAGACGGTCTACGGCCTCGGCGCCGATGCCACCAACGACCGGGCGGTGGCGGCGATCTTCGAGGCCAAGGGCCGGCCCCGCTTCAACCCCCTGATCGTCCATTTCGCAAGCGCACGCGCGGCATTGGAGGCCGTCGAGTTCGATGCCCGCGCATCCGCGCTCGCCGAAGCCTTCTGGCCCGGGGCGCTAACCCTGGTGCTCAAGCGCCGGACCGCATCGGCGATCTCGCTTTTGGTCAGCGCCGGGCTCGACACGATTGCCGTGCGCGTGCCCGCCCACGCGGTCGCCCAGGCGTTGCTTCGCAAGGTGGACCGGCCCCTCGCCGCGCCCAGCGCCAACCGCGCGGGCGAAGTAAGCCCAACGAGCGCCGCCCACGTCGCCGCCTCCCTCGACGGCAAGCCCGCGATGATCCTCGACGGCGGCCCTTGCCCCGGCGGCATCGAATCGACGGTGATCGACCTTGCCCTCTCGAGCCCCGTGGTGCTGCGCCCCGGAGGAGTCGCGGTCGAACAAATCGCTGCGGTGATCGGCCCCGTCGGCACGGCCAACACGGCGCAAAGCGCCGGCGGCTCCGGGGTCAAATCCCCCGGCCTGGTCGGACGCCATTACGCGCCGGGCCGCCCCTTGCGGTTGAACGCCACCGAGGTCGCCGAGGATGAGGCGCTCCTTGCCTTCGGTCCCCACCGCTTCACGAGGTTTGCCGCGGAAATGAACCTGAGCCCGTCGCGCGACCTGCGCGACGCCGCCGCCAATCTGTTTGCCATGCTGCGCGCCCTCGATCGACCCGAATATTCGGCCATCGCCGTGATGCCCATTCCTGAAACGGGCCTCGGGGTTGCGATCAACGACCG
>CBESNX010000250.1:0-2141 GCA_965531025.1 uncultured bacterium | reverse complement strand
TTGGCCCCGGCCGGGTCACGGGACTTTCATGAATCGAGCGAAACCACGCCTTCTTTGGATCTCCCTCGGGCTTGCGCTGATCGCGGCGGGGGGACTTACCGCCTACTGGTTCATCGGCGCGGGCCTGGTGCGTCAAAACATCGAGGCCTGGGCCGCGGAATGGCGCGCCGGCGGCAACACGCTTTCGTACCGGACCCTCGAGATCACGGGCTTTCCCCTCGTTTTCCGCGCGCGCTTCGAGGCCCCGCTCATCGGGCGCGCCGGCGGCAAGGCGCCGTGGCAATGGCAGGCGCCCGACATCAAAGCAAGGCTCGCGCCCTGGCGGCGGGGGCGCGTCGACGGCATCGAGCTTGCGGGCACGCACCGCATCCGGTTCACGGCAAGGGGCGCGCCCGTCACGCTCGTGGCCACCGCCGCCCATGCCCTTGGCCGCGTCGAGATGGGCCGCGAGGTAAATACGGGCACGCTCGAGCTTGGCGGCGTCGACCTTGCCCCCGAGGGAGCGGAGGAAAGCGTGAGGATAGAGCAAGCGACAATCCACGGATTTCTCGGCCTGGCGCCCAATCCCGACCACCTTTCCCCCACCATCGCGGCCATTGCGCGCCTGCAGGGCGTGGTCCTGCCGGCGCACGCGCCCGGGCCGCTGGGCGCGCGGGTCGAGCGCCTCAGGCTCGAGGCCAGCGTCATGGGGCCGCTTTCCCCCGAACTCAGCCGCGAGGCCTTCGCCGCCTGGCGGGATGACGGCGGCACGGTGGAACTGAGGGAGTTCTTTCTCCGCTGGGGGCCGCTCACGCTTTCGGCCAACGGCACTTTGGCGCTCGATGAGAAGATGCAGCCCATGGGCGCGCTGACCGCCACCATCGCGGGCTTTGCCGAGACCCTCGACGCGCTGGCCGCGGCGGGCGCCGTGAAGGCGCGGGACGCCAACTCGGCAAAGATTCTTTTCGCCCTGCTGGCAAGGCCGCCGAAACCCGGGGCGCCGCCCGAGCTTTCCCTGCCCTTGACCATACGAAAGAGAAAGCTGTTCGTCGGACCCGTGGCCCTTTTCAAACTGCCCCCGATCCGGTGGCAATAGGCTGAACGCCCCTGTGATGGGGCGTGTGACCGGCCGTGTGATCGGCCGGGGCGCGGGCTTGGCGCCCCGCCCCAGCCTCAGGCCTGGCCCGCGTCGATGATGCTGCGCCGGATGGCGCGGGTGCGGGTGAAGAGATCCTCGAGCTTCGCCCCGTCGCCCCAGCGGATCGCCCGCTGCAGGGCGGCGAGATCCTCGGTGAAGCGCCCGATCATCTCGAGCACCGCCTCGCGGTTGTCGAGAAAGATGTCGCGCCACATGATCGGGTCGGAGGCGGCGATGCGGGTGAAGTCCCGGAACCCCCCGGCCGCGAACTTGATCACTTCCGCCCGCAGGTGGTTCTCCAGGTCGGTCGCGGTGCCGACGATGGTGTACGCGATCAGGTGCGGCAGGTGCGAGGTGATCGCCAGCACCTTGTCGTGATGCTCGGCGTCCATGACATCCACCAGGCCGCCGGCGCGGCGCCACAGCGCGGAGACCTTTTCAACCGCCTCCTCGCTGGTGCCGGGCGGCGGGGTCAGGATGCACCAGCGCCCCTCGAACAGCTCGGCGAAGCCCGCATCCGGTCCCGATTTCTCGGTCCCCGCCACCGGGTGTCCGGGCACGAAATGGACCCCTTCCGGCACCAGGGGCCCGACGTCGCGGATCACCGCCTGCTTCACCGAACCGACGTCCGTGAGGATCGCGCCCGGCGAAAGATTGGGCGCGAGGGCCGCGGCGACGTCCGCGTACGCCGCGATGGGCACGCAAATCACCACGAGGTCGGCGTCCTTCACGCACCCGGCCGCATCCTCGGCCGCCTCGTCGATGAACCCCAGCTCGAGCGCGCGTGCGCGGGTCGCCTCGCTCAGCGCCGTGCCGGTGATACGGCCGGCCAGGCCTTCGCGCTTCATCACCCGGGCAAGCGACGAGCCCATCAGGCCGAGGCCGATCAGGGCGACCCGGTCAAACAGGGGGGGCGCGGAAGAGGTTGGTTTCGAACGCTGTTTCTCCGGCATCGATTCCGCCATGGGTTAGGCCATAAATTCCGCCAGGGCGTCGGCGACGGCCTTCATTTCATCCTCGAGGC
>CBESNX010000249.1:0-2172 GCA_965531025.1 uncultured bacterium | reverse complement strand
CCGGAACATCCGGCGACGCCTTGGCACCGATGGTGGCGCCGGGCGGGCGAGCGGCCGACGTTCACCATCATGCGGTTCCGGTGCTAAGATCGCGCCTGGGGCTTCGCGATCAGCGACGGGATCGAGGCATGGCCAGGCTCTATACGCGGACCATAGAGTGGCGGTTCGATCGGCCGCCCGAGGCGATCTGGCCGGCGCTGGCCGACACCGCGCGGTTCAACGAGGCCGCCGGCCTGCCGAAGCACGGGATCGAACAGGTCGGCCAGCCCGACGGGTCGGTGCGGTTTTTCGCGCGGGCGCGCAAGGGGCCGTTCGAGCTGGCGTGGGAGGAGATTCCGGTCGAGTGGGTCGACGCCCAGTGGTTCCGCCACCTGCGGATTTTCTCGAAGGGGCCGATCCGCACCCTCTCGGCCACGTTGCGCCTGGAGCCGGACGGCCGGGGTGGAACCTTGGGCCGCTACACCATCGACGCGACGGCGGCCAATCTTCTCGGCACGTTGATGCTTAAGACCGTTTTCCTGCGCGCGGCGGAGCGCACCTTCACGCGCCTTGCCGAGAGCGCCCGCGACTGGGCCGCCGGCGAACGCGAGACGCCGTTCGAGGTTGCGCCGGCGCGCTTGTCCGCGGGTGCGCGCGCCCGGCTCGACGCCATGCTTTCGCGCATCGAGGCGTCGGCGAACGGGCACGGCCTCGCGCGCCGGCTCGCCGAGTGGGTGCAAACGGCGCAGGAGGTCGACTTGATGCGCATCCGGCCCCTGGCGCTCGCGCGGCGGTGGGACATGGGCGAGCGCGAGGTCGTCGAGATGTGTCTGCAGGCGGTCAGGGAAGGGTTGCTGGAGCTTCGCTGGGATCTCCTGTGCCCGCGCTGCCGCGGCGCCAAGCTGGCCGTCGACTCCCTCGACCGGCTGCCGAGCGGGGCCCATTGCGATTCCTGCAACGTCGATTACGACCGCGACTTCGCCCGCAACATCGAGCTGACCTTTCATCCGGCGCCGGCGGTGCGCGAGGTGATCGACGGCGAGTTCTGCCTGTTCGGGCCGATGTCGACGCCGCACGTCAAGGCGCAGGTGGCGCTGGAGCCCGGGGAAAGCAGGACGCTGCCGGCGCGGCTCGCGCCCGGCGATTACCGCGTGCGCACCCTGGAGCGCGGTGGAGAGAGCGACATCGCGTATGCCGGCGGAGGATTCCCGGAAGTGACCGTCGAGGGCGGCGCGGTCGCGGCGGGAACGGCCGCCGGCGACGGCGAGATCCGGCTCGTCAACAACGAGGACCGTCGCCGAACGCTCATCATCGAGTCCCGCGATTGGGTGCGCGACGCGCTGACGGCCCATCGCGTGACGACGATGCAGACCTTTCGCGACCTGTTCTCCGACGAGGCGCTGCGGCCGGGCGACGAGGCCGGGATCTCCCAGGTCACGCTGATGTTCACCGACCTCAAGGGCTCGACCGCGCTCTACGGACGCGTCGGGGATGCCGCGGCATACCGTCTCGTGCGCGAGCATTTCGCCTATCTCGCCGGCGCCGTGCGCGAGCACAACGGCACGGTCGTCAAGACCATCGGCGATGCGGTCATGGCCGCGTTTGCCGACCCGGCCGACGCGGTCCGCGCGGCGCAAGCGCTTCAGGCCGGGGTCAAGGACTTCAACGCCGCGTCGGGTGGCGAGGACATCGTCATCAAGCTCGGCCTGCACGGCGGCCCCTGCATCGCGGTGACGCTCAACGGGCGGCTCGACTATTTCGGCACGACCGTCAACATGGCCGCGCGGTTGCAGGGTGAAAGCGAAGGCAACGACATCGTCCTCTCCGAAGACCTCGCCGCCGACCCCGCCGTGGCGGCGATCTTGAGTCCCTACGAGCTTGCGGCGGAAAGCCGCGGCATCAAGGGGTTCGACCGACCGATCACCTTCCGCCGCCTGACCGGCAAGGCGCTGGTTGCCGGCTGATCCCGGCTCGCACGCCGGCGGAATTTTCGCCGCTCGCGCGGGGCGTTGCCAGGCGCGGGGCGGGGCAAGTCCCGCCTCCTCGACAACGTGCTGATCGGCGTAGGACAGCAAGCCGCTACCTTACAAGGCCTGCCGAACACGCCCTAAGCCTTCTTCCACGCCTCGAATTTGTTGAGCGCGCTGGCCTTTTCTTCGTCCGCGATGACCTTCGCCAAGACACTCAGCAGCT
>CBESNX010000248.1:0-2215 GCA_965531025.1 uncultured bacterium | reverse complement strand
CGGCCGTTCCTCCTTTCTCGAGCGGCGCTCGGCGGAGTTCCGGAAAACGGCGAGGCAGGCAGCCTTGCAATTCAGAACGTCCTGTGCATTTGATTGAATATTAAGGAAAAACGGGGAACGATGCCCGTCCAGGCCTCCGGGAATACCGACGATCAAGCCAAAAGAGGGAGTGAGGGTTCGAAGGCCCGCTTGGCTTCCTTCTTCGGTTGCGTCCTTGGCGCGCCTCCTTTGCGCCGCAGCGCGGGACGCGCGAAGCCGGGCCCGGCTGCCTCTCGCCTGGTTTTTTCCCTGGCGGCGGTCTTGCTCCTCATGGCCGGCGCGGACCCTGGCAAGGCCCAGGAGCTTCGGTTTTTCCGCATCGGCACCGCATCCACCTCGGGCATCTACTTTCCCATCGGCGGCCTGATTGCGAGCGCGATCAGCAACCCGCCCGGCTCGCGCGAGTGCGAGCGCGGCGGCAGTTGCGGCGTGCCCGGCCTGATCGCGGTGGCCCAGGCCACCAACGGCTCGGTCGACAATGTCAGGGCGATCGGCGACGGCCATCTGGAATCGGCCCTGAGCCAGGCGGACATCGCCTTCTGGGCCTATTCCGGCAAGGGCATGTTCCGCGGCAAGAACAAGATCACCGGCCTGCGGGCGATCGCCAACCTCTACCCGGAAAGCGTCCATATCGTGGTGCGCGACGACGCCAAGGTCAAAAGCGTGCGGGGGCTCAAGGGAAAACGCGTCTCGCTGGATGCGACCGGCTCCGGAACGCAGGTCAACGCCAAGCTCATCCTTGCGCGTTACGGCGTCAGCCTAAAGGATATCCGGCCGGTTTACGTCCAGCTCGGCCCCGCGATCGACCTGATGCGCGAGGGCAAGCTCGACGCCTTCTTCTTGGTCGCCGGCTATCCGGTCGCCGCCATCGCCCGGCTGGCCGAAAGCGTGGCCATCGAACTGGTGCCCATTTCGGGCAAGACGGCGAAGCGGTTGCGCAAGACCGATCGTTTCTTCGCCGAGACCGTCATCCCCGCCGAAACCTACGAGGGGGTGGACGAAACGCCCACCTTGAGCGTCGGGGCGCAATGGATCGTCGGGGCGGAGGTGGACGCCGATCTGGTCTACGGCATCACCCGGGCGCTGTGGCACGAGAACAACCGGCCTTTGCTGGACGCCGGGCATCCCAAGGGCAAAAATCTGCGCCTCGAGACGGCGCTCGACGGCATCGCCATTCCCCTCCATCCCGGGGCCGAGCGCTATTACCGGGAGGCCGGCCTCATCGAGTGAGTGGCGCAGGCCGGCGCCCTCGCGGCGCCCGTCGGTCGCTCGGGGGTTGATCGGCGGCGCCTACGCCGTCTCAGCACCCCGTTCCAGGTCGGGAATGATCCAGGGCTCGTTGCGCGCGGCGGTCATCCACTCCCGCACGCTGGCAAGGCCCATGACCGCTTCCACGTAGGCTTCTGCCGTGTCGTCAAGCTTCACGCCGTGGGTTTTGAACCTGCTTGCCACCGGGGCGAACATGGCGTCGGCGATGGTAAAACTTCCGAACAGCATGTCCCCGCCGGCGCCGAACCGCTTGCGGCAATCACGCCACATGGCCTCGATCCGGTTGATGTCTCGCCGAACGTCCTCGGCCACGTCGGCGCCGGGATATTCCGCGCGCATGTTCATGGGCATGTGGCGGCGAAGCGCCGCAAACCCCGCATGCATCTCGGCCGAGATCGCACGGGCTAGGGCGCGGGCCTCCCGGTCTTCGGGCCATAACCCGGCGTCAGGGAACAGCTCGGCCAGGTACTCGCAGATCGCAAGCGATTCCCAGATGCCCACATCCCCGTGGCGCAGCACCGGCACCTTGCCCGATGGAGAGAGGCGCAGGATTTGCTCCTGGGTCTCCGCTTGGCGAAGCGGGATGACGATCTCTTCGAACGGCGCGCCCGAATGCTTGAGCGCCAGCCAGGCCCTGAGCGACCAGGACGAATAATTCTTGTTGCCGATTACCAGGGTGAACTCGGTCATCAAAAATTCCCGGGGCTGTAATCTTACATCCTGTTAGGCCAATTGCCCTTTAGGCGCAACCCCGCCGCGGTCCCGTGCGATTTCGGCCATTCGGGCATTGGGGCGGGGTTGCGCGCCCTCTTCGCCCGGATTCGCGGGCGCTTCGCCGAGAGCCGGAGGGTGGGTGGTTCCGGACCGCCCGCGCGGACGGCACGTGCGGAGGACACGTAACGCGTGA
>CBESNX010000247.1:0-2246 GCA_965531025.1 uncultured bacterium | reverse complement strand
TCACCTCCAGGAGCAGACCTTCCTGGTGGTGTCGCCGAAGGTCCGTTCCTGACCCAAAGCCGACTTCGCGCGCGGTGAGCTCCTCCTCTGTTTAAAATCGGGAAGGAGGACTAATACCGTTTCCGGCTGATCTATTCGGGTCTCGCTCTTCGACAAGCTCAGAGTGAGGCCCTTCGACGCGCTCAGGACAGGCCCTCATGGTGAGCCTGTCGAACCACGAGGGCCGAACGATTCAATCGGAATCCGTATAAGCCGCCGAAACTGGCAGGCTTGCGCGGAGCCTCCGGAACGCAGCTAAAGCGGCTCGCCGCGTACCAGCCGGGGCAGCTCGCCGAGCGTGCCCATGGCCTGGCGCATGAACAGCCGCTTCAAGGGGGTGAGCCGGTCGACCGCGGCGAGGCCGAGGCCGCGCGCGAGGTGGACCGGCGCGATGTCGTTCGAGAACAGCCGGTTGAGGCCGTCGGTCGCGGCGATCAGCGCGGTGTTGTCGAAGCGCCGCCAGCGGGCGTAGCGCTCGAGCGTCGCGCCGCCGCCGGGATTCGAGCCCCAGCCGCCGCGCGTTGACGAGCACCTCGGCGAGGGCGGCGACGTCGCGCAGGCCCTGGTTCAGGCCCTGGCCGGCGATCAGGTGGATGACGTGCGCCGCGGCGCTTGTCCAGTGCCGGCGCGGCGCACGCCGCGGGATCGGGCGGCGGGCCTGCGCGCATAGAACATGGCGCTCCACACCTTGCCGGCGGTATCCTGGGTGACGCGGCGCAGGGTCTCGTCCAGCGACGATCCCGCCTCGCCGGTCGCGTCCGCGAGCTCGTCGCGGAAGAGCGCCTCGAGCTGGCCGCCGTCGTAGACCAGGCGGTCGCGGACCTCGACCGCCTCCAGCCCGGCCGCGCCGAGGCCGGCGACGTACTCGGCCTCGCTGATCCCCCCGCCGACGCACGCCGAATAAAGCGCCTTGTTCGCGCGCATCCACGCCGGCAGGTCCTCGACCACGATGTCGGAGACGAGCATCTCGCCGCCGGGCCTGAGCACGCGGAATATCTCGGCGAACACCGCCGGCTTGTCGGGCGAGAGGTTGATCACGCAGTTCGAGATCACCCAGTCGACCGAGCCCGATTCGACCGGCAGGTCCTCGATCAGCCCCTTGCGGACCTCGACGTTGGCGAGGCCCGCGGCGGTGGCGTTGGCGCGCGCGCGCTCGATCATCACGTCGGTCATGTCGACGCCGATGACGCGGCCCTGGGGTCCCACCTTCTGGCCGGCGATGATGATGTCGATGCCCGCGCCCGAGCCGAGGTCGACGACGACGTCGCCGGGTTGCACGCCGCTGAACGCGAG
Organism: uncultured bacterium; assembly: GCA_965531025.1. GTDB lineage: Bacteria > Pseudomonadota > Alphaproteobacteria > SMXQ01 > SMXQ01 > CBESNX01. The sequence goes on along the minus strand of CBESNX010000247.1, from coordinate 914 downwards.
CGGGTTGCCGCAGCCGAAGGAGCTCGCCACCGCGTCGCCGGGCAACTCTGCGAGCGCACCCGCGCCGTAACCGGCGAGCGCCGCGACGCCGTCCGGCGACGTACAGCATCCGCCGCCGCTGCCGGCTGTCCGCGTCACGGCCTTGGCGTAATGGGCCGAAACCTCGTCGCGCACCTTCTGTCGATCATCCATGAGTAACGTCCTCCTTTGTGGCGCTCGCGGCGGGGCAGCAGGCGTCGATCGCGTCGGCGATCGCGCGCAGCGTGCCCGCGAGCCCTTCGTAGCGCACCGTGTAATAGACCTCCTTGCCGCGCCGCTCGGCGGCGAGCACGCCGGCCTCGCGCAACATCGCCAGATGCCGCGAGACCACCGAGAGGTCCACCGGAAGCCGCTCCGCGATCTCGCTCACCGTGCGCGGCGCGCCGCCGGCCCGGAAGGCCCGAGAGCGCGGTATGGGAGCTTGCAATCCCACGTGGTGCGCGCTTGGAAAATGTTTGGGCCGCAGGCCATGCCGACCGTGAGGCAATAGACGGCGGCGCAACAAGCCCGCGCCATTATTGGCCGTCGCTGGGGCGCGTCGGGTCGACGATCCCCAGATCGACCAACTCCCGGAGAAGCATTCGAGCCACTACTCCCGCCGTTGAACCGCCAATCTGGGTAGTCCTGGTGCCATATAGTGCCCTGACCGTAACCATCCCAGCCTCCACGGTGTAAAAGCCCGTGTAAGTTTTCCCGTTCTTTTCGATCGTCACATCATGGACGGGGGCAGTGTGTTTTACTTTTCTCGCCATCTTTGCCTCGTTGTCCGCCCCCGGTGAAAGCACCCTTTCTCAATGCCGTCCATAGCCCGTTACAGATACACGATGATTTCCGGAGAAACTATCATTACTCGCAACGTTACCCCGCTCTTGACC
>CBESNX010000246.1:0-2275 GCA_965531025.1 uncultured bacterium | reverse complement strand
GGCCCATCTCGACAAACGCCTGCGCCAGGCGGAAAGCTGCGTGATCGCGTTCCAGTGGCGTCGGCGCGCGAACGAGACGCCGTCCGCCGCCGAGGCCGGGTAATTTAAGCCGGCGACGTTTCTGGCCGGTGCGGCAAGCGGCCGCGCAACGGTAACCCGGCGCCAGGGCCGCCCTAAAGCGGCAGGCTCAGGCGGGCGCGCAGCCCCCCGGTCGGGGAGTCGTCGAGGGTTATGCTGCCGCCGTGGCCGTGTATCACGTCGCGGGCGATGGTAAGGCCCAGACCCACCCCGCCCGTCTCCGGGTTGCGGGAGCTGTCGAGGCGTTGGAAGGGGCGGAACACTTCCTGCCGCCGATCCTTCGGAATGCCCGGCCCATCGTCGTCGATGGTGATTTCGATGCTTTTTCCTTTTTGGGCGGCGGTGATGGCGACGTGCTCGCCGTGGCGCGTGGCGTTGGAAACCAGATTGGCCACGCAGCGCTTGAACGCGGCGGGTTTTAGCGGCACCTTCATCGCGCCGTCGGTCTTGAGTTCGATGTTGCCGCCCGCGCGCCGCGCCCCGTTGACCACCTCGGCCAACAAGTCATTGAGATCCGTCGGCACCACGGCTTCCGTCCCCTCGCCGCGGGCGAACTCGAGATAGCCCTCGACCATCTTCTCCATTTCCGCGACGTCCGCGATGAGTGCCGCGGCCTCCGGCTTGTCCTTGAGCATCGCGAGCTGCAACTTGAGACGGGTGAGCGGCGTGCGCAGATCGTGGGAGACGCCCGCCAGCATCTCCGTGCGTTGGCTGATCTGGCGGCGGATGCGCTCGCGCATGATGTTGAACGCGGTGGCCGCCTGGCGGACCTCGACGGCGCCCTGAGGCTTGAAATCGGGCACGTCCCGCCCCTTGCCGAAGCTCTCGGCGGCCGCGGCGAGGCGGCGCAGGGGACGGATCTGGTTGCGCATGAAGACCATGGCCACGCCGAACAGGATGAGGGACGATCCCACCATCCACATGACGAAGACGTAAGTGGTCGAGCTGAACAGGCGCTTGCGCGGAGCGAAGACCTGCAGGACCCCGTTCTGCAGCTGAAAGTTCATCTCCACCTCGCGGTCATGGCTGACGGCGTCGATGTGGAAGGGGCGTCGGACGCGGTCCTTCAGCGCGCGGGCGAGCATGCGTTCAAGCCGGCTGCCCGCCTGCGGCGGCCTCACATTCGGCAGAATCGCCCCCTCCTTGAGTTCCATGCGCAGTTTCATGTGGCTGCGGCCCATCTCGAGGAAGGCCTTGCGGTTCACCGGGCCGGGATAGTCGCGCAGGGACTGGACGATGGCGGCGATGTCGCCGGCCAAGCCGGAGGCGAGACGCCGGGCCACCCAGTCCCAGTGCCGCTCGTAGAACACGTAAGTGGAGATCACCTGCAAAAGGATGAGCGGCGAAACGATGATCAGCAGCGATCGTCCGAAGAGCGTCCGTGGCAAGAACCGTTTCAGCACGGCGGCACCCCTTTCCCCTTAGTCGGGTCGCAACACGTAGCCCTTGCCGCGCACCGTCTGAAGATAACGGGGCAGTTTCGGGTCGGGCTCGATCTTGCGGCGCAGGCGGGTGACCTGGACGTCGACGCTGCGGTTGTTGGTGCACTCGGCGCTGTGGCGCCTCAAATCCTCGCGCGAGAGCGGCAGCCCGCCATTGAGCGCCAGGGTCTTGAGCAAGCTCGCTTCCGTGGAGGTAAGTCGTATGCGGCCCTCGCCGCGCCTGAGTTCCAGGCGTTCGATGTCGAAGGAACATTCCCCCAGCCGGATCGTGCCGGGTGCCTCGACGGGCGGCACGATCCGGCTCAGGATCGTGCGGATGCGCAGCACGAGCTCGCGCGGCTCGAACGGCTTCGCCAAGTAGTCGTCGGCGCCGCGCTCGAGCCCCTCGATGCGGTCCTCGGCCTCGCCCCTGGCGGTCAGCAGCAAGATCGGCACGCCGCTTTGGGGCCGCAGCGCCGCCGTCAGGTCGAGGCCGGTTTCGCCCGGCATCATGACGTCGAGCACGATCAGGTCGAAGGCGAGGCTTGCGAGCTTGGCCCGCGCCGATGCGGCGTTCTCCGCAGTGGTCACGCGAAAGCCGTTTTCGGAAAGGTATTTATGCAACAGCTCGCGCAACCGTCGATCGTCGTCGACGACCAGAATGTGCGGCATTTCCATCATCATCGGTCAGTATACAGCGCGAGCGGCTCTCGTGCCTAGACGGTCTTGCGGCTACAGGCGGGGCCCGGCGGGATGATGGAGCTGGCGCCGGTCCT
>CBESNX010000245.1:0-2278 GCA_965531025.1 uncultured bacterium | reverse complement strand
GGATGATCTCAACCTGCACGCGCCGTTCGCGACGGAACGCTTTGGCTTATGGCGCTTCCGCAAAGCCGCGTGCGCGCAACCCGGGACTCGCTTTTGACCTGGCGTGTGGCATCATCCGAGGCGGGACGAAATCGGAGGAAATTTGTGGCGCCCTTACATCATGCCCACGGGCACGTCCTTGTCGCTGATCAGGGAATAACGGCGCGAATCGAACATCTGGTAATGCCACCATTCGTTGCGGTAGAAGTCCCAGCCGGCCGCCGTCATCAGCCCCAAAAGCAGGTGCCGGTTGCGCTGAACGTCGGCCGGCAGGTCCAATACCCCGTGGTGGGAAAGTGGCGTGAAGGCGTCGAATGCGGTACCCATCTCCAGCGCCTTGCCGGCGCGGTCGATCAGGTTCAAATCGACGGCGACGCCGCGCGAATGGGGAGACCCTTTACGGGGATCGGCCAGGAACTCGGGATCGGGTTCGTGGTTCCACAGCACCCACTGGGCCTCCACCGGCCGGAAAGCGTCGAAAATCCTGAGGCGAAGGTCGAGCTCCGCCGCCAGCGCGATGGCGTGGCGCAGGAGCTCTGCCGCGTCCTCGCGCACATAGCAGACCGCGCGGCGGTAGATCGGTTTTCCCGTCCGGTTGTTCGCGGTTGCGTAAGCGAGGTCCAACTCGACGTCGAAGGCGGGCGGGGCGATTTCGACCAGGTTCATGGGCGGGCGGGCGCTCCGTCTGTGGCGAGAAGTGAGGATGAATATTTTAGCACGATCGGTGACCTTGGTCAGCCCGCAGGAGGACCCCAAAGAAGGATGACCTGGGGACCCACCAAACGGGTCCCGACCAAGTATTGCCTTGCTGGCTTCCCAGTGATGCTTTCGCGGGACCCGTGTTTGGCTTCACGGACGCGGGCGCGCTCAGGCGGTGCGGCCCGGTCCGGGTGCGGGGCATGAGGATCCTCGCCTTCGATTCGGCGACGTCGGCCTGTTCGGCCGCCGTGTGGCGCGACGGCGAGATCGCGGCCCGCCGGTTCGAAGCCATGAAGCGGGGCCAGTCGGAAGCCCTCATCCCGATGGTGATCGAGGTCATGAACGAGGCGGGGTGGGGCTTCGACAGTCTCGACCTTCTGGCCGTCACCATCGGACCCGGCGCCTTTACGGGCGTGCGCATCGGCCTCGCCGCCGCCCGCGGCATGGCCATAGCCTCCGGCCTGCCGGTCGTTGGCGTGACGACCTTGGAAGCGGTGGCCCACGGCCTCGATGCGCCGGCGCGCGCCGGCTGCTCGCTGGTGGTGGCGATCGACGCCAAGCGCACCGATTTCTATGTCCAAAGCTTTGCCCCCGATCTCGCGCCCCTGGGTCCACCGCGCGCGTTGATGCCCGAAGCGGTCGCGGGCTTTCTGCCGCCGGGACCGGTCCTCATCGCCGGCGACGGCGCCCCCCAGCTGCGCGCGGCGCTCATCGCGCGGACGGATGGCGCGCCTGCGGGCGCAGGCGAGGGCGCGCGGCGAAGCGCCGCTGGCGCCCCGCAGCGCATTCGATTTTCACCGGTGCCGGGCGCTCCCGACGCCGCCGACGTGGCGGCCATAGCGGGGACCCGCGCGCGCGAGGCCGCCGTTGGTGCGATGCCGCGGCCCCTTTACCTGCGCCCGCCCGATGCCAGGCTGCCGGAAAACGGGCAAGGCGGCGGCCATGAGCCTTGAGGCTTCGCCAACGGGGAAGCCACACACGGGTCCCACGAAACGACCACTGGGCGCCCAACAAGGCATCACTTTGTTGGGACCCGTCTCGAGCGTTGCCAGGCATTTGGGGCTCAACCGAGGGGCATCGCTTCCTGGGCCCCGACCGGGGGCCAAAGGCCCCTGGGCGCCAAGGCGGGGTTGCAAGCGCTGCGGGGCTTGCCGGGCCTTGCAAGGTAGAGCGCCCCTTTGTTGAAGGCCGGCATCCAGGGTGTAACAGGCGCAAAAGCGGTGCCGCGGTGACCGCGTCGGCACGCGGCCTCGAAGCCTAAGCTTTCCGGATGTGTAACACGTAGATTCCGTCGCTCTCCCGCCCGCCCTCCGCGAGCTCGAGCGACAACACCTCGTGGCCGTGTTCGCGAACCGAGCGGGGCACGTTTTCCAAGGGTTCCGCGCCTTTGAGCCGAATCTCCGCCGTTTGACCCGGCGCCATCCGCTCGATCAAGAGTTTGGTTCTTACAAAGGTAAGCGGACAGACTTCTTGTGTTATGTCAAGATAGCAGTCCATTACATCTCTCACTTTGATCGTCCGACTTTTGTTCTAAAGAGAT
>CBESNX010000244.1:0-2326 GCA_965531025.1 uncultured bacterium | reverse complement strand
TCACAATAAGGTCACAAACGAAACAACACGGGCGCGGATGGCGGCGGGTGCAGTCTTTGACATCGGCGCGCAAAGCGCCAGAATCCCGCATGAACGCGGACCCGCCAGCATGGTATGAGACACCCTGCGCAGAATCTCAAGACCGGTGAAATCGCGAGCTCGCCCGTGTTGCTCAGCATCATCATTCCGGCGCTCGAGGCCGAAGGAGATCTCGGGGCGGCGTTGGAGGCCATCGAAAACGAGGCTTCGGCAAAGGGGGCCGGCACGAACCGGGCCGCCGCAGGCGCGCGTGGCGTGGCGGAGGGCGGCGGCGATGACAAGGGCCGCCTCGAGGTGGAGGTGATCGTCGCCGACGGCGGCTCCGCCGACGCCACGGCCGGGATCGCCGCGCGCCGTGGCGCGCGGCTCGTGAGCGCGCCCCGCGGGCGGGGTCGGCAGCTTGCGGCGGGCGCCGATGCGGCGCGCGGGGAGTGGTTTCTGTTCCTCCATTCCGACACCCGCCTGGGCCCGGGCTGGAAGGCCGCGGTGGCCCGCTTCGTCGAAAATACCGGCAACGATGAGCGCGCCGCCGCTTTCCGTTTCGCGCTGGCCGACGCGACCGCGAAAGCCCGGCGCATCGAAAGGCTGGTCGCCTGGCGTTGCCGGGCGCTGGGTCTGCCCTACGGCGACCAGGGGCTTCTGATCAGCCGCACCTTTTACGACTCGCTCGGCGGGTTCAAGCCCATGGAGCTGATGGAGGACGTCGACATCATTCGCCGCATCGGCCGGGCCCGGCTGCGCTATCTCGATGTCCCCGCCGTCACCTCCGCCGCGCGCTATCGAAAGGGGGGGTACGTATTGCGGCCGTTGCGCAACCTTTTCTGTCTCGGTCTTTACTTCGCCGGCGCTCCACCCCGGCTGATCGCGCGCCTTTACCGATGAGCCTGACCCGTCATCTCGTGGTCTTCGCCAAGGCGCCGCGCATCGGCGAGGTCAAGCGCCGCCTCGCGGCCGGCGCCGGCGACGCCGCGGCCTGGCAGTTCTACCGCCGCACGGCGGGCGAGGTCCTGCGCCGGGTGGCGGGGGATAAGCGGTGGCGTTGCTGGCTTGCGGTGACGCCCGACAGGTTTTCGGCCAAGGGCCGGTTCTGGCCCCCGGAGATCGCGCGCACGGCGATCTTGCGGATACCCCAGGGGCCGGGGGATCTCGGTCAGCGCATGTCGCGGCCTTTGAAGCGCCTGCCGCCGGGTCCGGTGGTGATCATCGGCACCGACATCCCCGACATTTGCGCCCGTCACGTGCGCGAGGCCTTCGCGGCGCTCGAACGCCACGACGCGGTCTTCGGGCCCGCGAGCGACGGCGGCTACTGGCTGATCGGGCTGCGCCGGCGCCCGCAACGGCGCGAGTTCGCCGCCCGCCGCCTGTTCAGGGACGTGCGCTGGTCCACGGAAACGGCGCTCAAGGACACGCGCGCCAATCTCGATCCGCGCTCACGCGTCGCGCTCTTAGAAAGGCTCGAGGATATCGACGACGTCATTGCGCTCGACCGCTGGCGGGCCGGGCGCAAGGCGCGAAAATTCGTCTCGGGCGCCGCCGGGGCCTTCAGCTCAGACTTGCTATCGACCACGCGACGGCGGTAGGCTCTAGTGCGATGCGCGAGGATATTGACATCGACGCCCTCAAGGCGCGGCTTCTCGCCCGCAAGAAGGAGATCGTGGCGGCCGCCGAGGCGGCCGGGGAGACCCTGCGCCCGGTCGAGCCCGACCAGGGCGGGTCGGGGAGGCTCTCGCGCATGGGGGAGCTCCAGGAGCACGAGATGGCGCTGGCGGTGCACAGGCGCGAGCAGGCGGAACTCAAGCGCATCGAGGCGGCGCTGGCGCGCATGGAGCACGACGAGTACGGCTATTGTGTTTCCTGCGACAGCAAGATCGGCAACGCCCGCCTGGAGGCCGACCCCTCGGTGCCCACCTGCATCGATTGCGCGAGCCGCGCCGCTTCCTGAACGCCTTTCGCGAAACTGAATCGTTTTTCAGGACCGGGGCTAGCGCTCCCTCAGACGGGGCATGAGCTCGACCGGACGGACGAGGTTCCTTCGGCCGGCGACGCTACACCGCGAGGCACATTCACCTTGAAAGTCTATGCTAAAAATAGCATAATAAGCAATGATCGCCGGGTCGCTGAAATCGCTCCTTTGGGTCGGCACCACCCGGAAAAACTTGAAGGCGTTCCCAGACGACGTGAAGGGTGCCATGGGATCCGCCCTCTACCTAGAGCGCTATCCGACCAAATTGGATCAATTTGATGGAGGCAAATCGGTTGTCCGGGCAGGCGCGGCGTGAAGCGCGAT
>CBESNX010000243.1:0-2345 GCA_965531025.1 uncultured bacterium | reverse complement strand
CGCTAACGAACTTCAGAGACAGGCCTGCGAGCCGCAAACTCTTCACTTTCCCTGCCCCCCAATCCTCCCCCCAAGAAGGTGAAGATGCCCCAACCGGCTCGCAGGCCTTGCCTTTTCGAGAACATGGCTCTCCCCACATGGCGTCCCTCGAAGGCAAAAAAGGGTGGATTTGCCGCGGCAGCCACCCTTTTTCCATGCCGGTAACGCACCTGGTCACGACACGCGGCATAGCAGTTCCGCCCAGGCGCTTGCCTGCCGCCGCCGGGGGCAACGGGCTCTATGGGCGCCCCCCAACCCTGTTCCTTGACGCCCCGCTTACCGGGATGCCGAAGGCGGCTTACCAAGTATTTCGGCGGATGGTGCGGTGGGCTCGGCGACGGGCGCGCCTGGCCCGGGCTTGTCCGCCAGATCCCCTTCGAGGGCCCGGGCCGTAATCGGCTCCCGCTTCATCGCCCAGAACCAGACGAGAAGACACAAAACCCCGCCCCCGGCGACGGCGAGGCGCAGGCCGATGATTTCCGACAGCGCCCCCATGATCAGGGCGCCCAGGGCCGGCGCACCCCGAAAGATGACGCCGTAAAGGCTCATGACGCGGCCGCGCATGGCCCCTGCGACCGTGTTTTGCATCAAGGTCTGCGTGCCCGTCCCGGTCACCGCCATGGCCGCGCCCGCCACCAAGGTACACGGCAATGCTACCCAGAATATGTCGCTCGCGGTGAAGACCAAGATGGTGAGGCCGCCAACCAGCACGCTCGAGATGGTGATGAGGGTCAACCCGACAACCACGCCGCGCTGGGCAAGCCATAACGCCGTCACCAGCGCGCCCAGTCCGGCCGCCGCGGTGAACTGGGCAAGGGCTTCGGCGCCGCGGCCGAACACATCGTCCGCGAAGCCGGGCAGCAGTTCCATGTAGGCCTTCCCCCCGAGCGCCGTGGCGATGAGGAGCAGCAGCATCGGCCCGATGCCGGGGTGGGTCCTCACATAACGGAGCGCTTCCACCACTTGGCTCATGACGCCGTCTTCGGATTTGCCCGCGGTTTCGGTCGAGAGCACGCGCACTCTGGAAAGCGCCACGAGGAAGACCACGAAGGTCGCCGCGTTGAACGCGAAGGCCGGGCCGACGCCGGAGGCGACGATGATCACGCCCCCCACCGCCGGACCCAGGAACCGGGCGATATTGAATACGGCCGAGTTGATGGCGATGGCCGAAGAAAGGTGCTCGCGGGAAACGAGGTTGGGAATCAGGGAAAGCCTTGCGGCGGTGCCAAACGACGTTACCACCCCGAGAAACAGGGTGAGACCAAACAGCGCCCGGATATCGATCAGCCCCCCGATCGTCAACCCGCTCAGCAGCACCGCCTGCACCATGGCGAGCGACTGGGCGATTATGGACATGTGGCGGCGGTCCATCCGGTCGGCGATGACGCCCGCGATCGGTGTCAGCACGACCGTGGGGAACAGGTCGGCGAAGGCGATCAGCCCGAGCCAGGTTCCCGACCGGGTGAGCTCCCAGGTGAGCCAACCGACGGCGATGCGCTGCACCCACAAGCCCACGAGAGAGACCGCGGCGCCGCTCGTGTAAATGCGGTAGTTCCGCTCTCCAAGAGCCCGCGAAATGCTGCTGAAGTCGATCAGCTTGGCCATAAGGTGCGCCGTCCCGCAAACCTTCGCTTGGTCAAATGGAAATGTTTATAACGCGCAGCAGGAGACGCCGCCGGGACCGGGCCAACGCCGTCCATTAAGCACAGCCGCCCCCGCGGCCAGCAAGTCGCATTATGGCATATCCGCCAGACCGTTCGCGCATGGCTCGTTTCCATCCGCCCCTCGAGTATGGCCCTGGAGATAAGCCCCCGGATTCGCGGGCGCCGGCAATGATGGGCGGCGCACGACGGCGGCTTCGCGCCGGCGAGACGTTACTGTTCCCTCATTGCCGGAGCGGTGTGATAACGTTGCACGACAACCGCGAAGGGTTGAAAAGCAAACGGCCGTCAGCCGGCCACCGGGACTCACAAGGGAGAAAGCGATGACCAAAATTCTGCTGAAGGGGAAATTCGCCGTGCCCGTGGAGCAAAGTGTCGTCGCCGGGGACTGGGAGGGGCGCGGTTACTCCTGCGGCGTCTTCATCGACCCGCCGGGGCGCGAATGGAACGATTTCGTTCATTCCAGCAACGAGCTCGTGACCGTGATGGAAGGCGCGCTCGAGATGACCATCGAACATCAGCGCGTTGTCGTCGAGCCGGGCGACGAGGTCTTGATCCCGGCCCGTGCCCTGCATTCGGTGAAGAACATCCATCCCGGAACGACGCGGTGGCTTTACGGCTACGACGACGCGCCCGCGGCGCGCG
>CBESNX010000242.1:0-2402 GCA_965531025.1 uncultured bacterium | reverse complement strand
TTGTATGTGATACGAATTCCGGTGGCCAAAGGCAAGGAAGGTTGAGGTGCCGGCACCCTTGGCCAAAAACTGCCAGAGGGGGTCAGAAGGGGTCATTAGGGGGTTGCTTTGTCGGCCGGCGGTGTTAAATCCTGTGGCCATGCGAGGGGATTTCGGGTTCGCGATCGAGGGGTCGGGCAAGCCCGTGAACGCGGGCAACCTGTGCCGCGCGGTCCCATCGGGCCGCTGCCGCCCCGTGTTCGCGGCGCCCCCGTCATTCGCAACAAGCGGCGGCAAGAAGTCGACGGGGCCGCAAGATGAAGGAGCCGGAAAAAAGAGCGGGTAAGGCTCGCAACATGAATCGTGAAACGGTATGATGAAGCCATGACTCTCAAGCGTTTGTTCGTTCCCCTGATTTTCTCGTTGACAGTCCTTTTCACCTTAACTTCCGTACAGGCGGCCGAGCGCAAGTCCCTGGGCGGCTACCGGGACTGGGAGGCCTACAGGGTTACGGAAAACGGTAAGAAGGTCTGCTACGTCGCCAGCCTGCCCCGGAAGATGGTAGGCAAGTACAAGAAGCGCGGCGATGTGGTGGCGTTCGTGACCCACCGCCCGGCGCATAAGGAGCGCGACGTCGTGAGCTTTGTTGCCGGGTACGCCTTCAAGAAAGGCAGTTCCGTCGAGGTCGCGATCGACGGCCGGAAGTTCAGCCTGTTCACCAAGGACGACACCGCCTGGGCGCGCAGCGAAGCCGCCGAACGGGCGATCGTGAAGGCCATGATCAAGGGCAAACGCATGGCCGTGCGGGGCACGTCCTCCCGCGGCACCAGGACCACCGACACCTATTCCCTGCTGGGCTTTACCCGGGCGTACAAGAAGATCAACCAGGCCTGCGGCGTCAAATAGCCCGCGCATTCGTCGGGCCAAAATCCGGGCCAAAATCCGGGTGCCGTGCGCGCCGGCGCCGTCAGGGCGGGGGCGGCCAAAGCGGCGGCAACGATCGCTGGACAACCAAGACCTTTGCGCAAGGCGATCACCTTGCCCCATTGGTGGACAACCGCGCCCCGGCCGGCAACATGAAGGGTGGGCGAGGAGACGAAACGGCCCGCAAGGGCCGCGTTTCCTCGCCCACCGTTCGTCTTGCGGGCCGCACGCTTATGCCCGATACTGCGCCGCCCATCCTTGGGCCCTGCTCTTGGGACCATGGGGCGGATTCCCGGAACGTATTGTAAGCCAATGGCAAGCGGGAGTCGGAGGGAAGCGGTGAGCGGCGTTAGAAAAGTGGTGCTGGCCTATTCCGGCGGCCTCGATACCTCGGTGATTCTTTGCTGGTTGCAGGAGAGTTACGGCTGCGAGGTGGTGACCTTCACCGCCGATCTCGGCCAGGGCGAGGAACTCGACGAGGCCCGCGCGAAGGCCGCGCAAATGGGGGTCAAGGAGATCTACCTCGAGGACCTGCGCGAGGAGTTCGTCCGCGATTACGTCTTCCCCATGTTCCGGGCCAACGCCCTTTACGAGGGGGTGTATCTCCTTGGCACCGCCATCGCCCGGCCCCTGATCGCCAAGCGCCAGATCGAGATCGCGGCCGCCACCGGCGCCGACGCCGTCGCCCACGGCGCCACCGGCAAGGGCAACGACCAGGTGCGCTTCGAGCTCGCCTATTACGCGCTCGAGCCCGATATCAGGGTGATCGCGCCGTGGCGCGAGTGGGACCTCGATTCCCGGACCAAGCTGATCGGGTATGCGAAATCGCACGGCGTCGCGATTGCCGGGGAGGAGGACGGGGAGCCCCCTTATTCGACCGACGCGAACCTCCTGCACATCTCTTACGAAGGGAAGGCCCTGGAGGACCCGTGGGTGGAGCCCGATGAAGACGTGTTCACCCGCACGGTGGCGCCGGAAAAGGCGCCGGACCGGCCTGCTTACGTGGAGATCGGGTTCGAGGCGGGCGATGCGGTGGCGATCGACGGCGAGCGCCTGTCCGGGGCCGCGCTGTTGACGCGGCTCAACGAGCTTGCCGGGGCCAACGGCGTCGGGCGCGCGGACATCGTCGAGAACCGCTTCGTCGGCATGAAGTCGCGCGGCGTCTATGAAACCCCCGGCGGCACCGCGCTGTTCGTTGCCCACCGGGCGATCGAGAGCCTGACCCTCGACCGCGGCGCGGCGCACCTCAAGGACGAGCTCATGCCGCGCTATGCGGAGCTCGTTTACAACGGACTGTGGTTCTCGCCGGAGCGCGAGATGATCCAGGCCGCGATCGACGAAAGCCGAGAGCGCGTCAACGGCACGGTGCGCTTGAAGCTCTACAAGGGCTCGGCGCAAGTGGTCGGCCGCAAGTCGCCGGACAGCCTGTACAGCCAGGAGCACGTCACCTTCGAGGCCGATTCGGTTTACGACCAGCGCGACGCCGAGGGCTTCATCAA
>CBESNX010000241.1:0-2431 GCA_965531025.1 uncultured bacterium | reverse complement strand
CGCCGCTCGGCTGGCTCAACCGCATGACCCAGTTCAAGGAAAAGGCCGGCAAGCAGCGCGACGCCGCCGGCTTGGGGCTTTATGCCTATGCCGTGCTGATGGCGTCGGACGTCCTGCTCTATAAGGCCACGCACGTGCCGGTGGGCGAGGACCAGAAGCAGCACCTGGAGCTCTGCCGCGATATCGCCGGCGCCTTCAACCGGCGGTTCGGCGTCGCGTATTTCCCGCTGCCCGAACCCCAGATCCTGGGGGAGGCGGCGCGGGTCATGAGCCTGCGCGACGGCACCGCGAAAATGAGCAAGTCCGACCCTTCGGACAATTCGCGCATCAACATGACCGACGATGGCGACACGATCGCGCTGAAGATCCGCAAGGCGCGAACCGACCCCGACCCGCTGCCGGGATCGGAGCAAGAGCTGCAAGGCCGGCCCGAGGCCGCGAATCTCATCGGGATTTACGCGGCACTCGCGGGGATCGGCCGCGAGGCGGCCCTTGCCCGCTTCGATGGGGCCATGTTCTCGGCCTTCAAGGGTGAACTGGCGGAGCTTGCGGTCTCGGTGCTGGCGCCGATCGGCGCGAAGATGAAACGGCTCCGAAACGATCCGGGCTACGTGGACGGCGTCCTCCATCGCGGGGCCGAGCGCGCCAACGAGATCGCCCGGCGCCACCTCTCCGAGATCCACGAAATTGTCGGGCTGCTCAGGGCCTGAGGACGAAGCCGCGCATTTTCCCGCGCCCTTCATCGCTTGATCCGGCCGCCAAGGCGCCCGATAGGGCGAGGATGTCTTGCCGCCCGCCACGCCCGATTTTTTGAATTTATCGTGATTTTTCCTTGCGCCATTACGGCTGCCGGCGCACAAGTGGCGGCGCGTTCTTAACTCAGGTCTCTTACCAGGTTCGCCCGGTCCGATGCAGATCTATCTGCCGATAGCCGAGATGTCGGTGAGCGTATTCCTATTGCTCGGACTGGGGGGCGCGGTCGGTTTCTTGTCGGGCCTGTTCGGCGTCGGCGGCGGATTCCTCATGACGCCGCTGCTCATTTTCATCGGTGTTCCGCCCCCGGTGGCCGTGGCGACCGAAGCGAATCAGTTGGTCGCGGCTTCGGTTTCCGGCATGCTGGCCCACTGGCGGCGCGGCAATGTCGATTTCAAGATGGGCGGGGTGCTTTTGACGGGAGGCTTCCTCGGCTCGTCCTTCGGCGTGTTGCTGTACACGCAGTTGCGCGCGATCGGCCAGCTCGATCTTGTCATCACGCTCTCCTACGTGGCGTTCCTCGGCATCATCGGATCGTTGATGCTGGCCGAATCCGGGCGCGCCATACTGCGCCGCAAAAGGCCCGGCGGGGCGGCGCGCAAGCTGCACCAGCACACTTGGCTGCACGGGCTGCCGTTCAAGATGCGCTTTCACAAATCCAAGCTCTATATCAGCGCGATTCCGCCGCTCACGGTGGGTTTCTTCGCCGGCCTTCTTGCCGCCCTCATGGGGGTGGGCGGCGGCTTCGTCATCGTGCCCGCCATGATTTACCTGTTGGGCATGCGGACGGTGGTGGTGGTGGGGACGTCCCTGTTCCAGATCATCTTCGTCACCGCCAACGTGACGTTACTGCAGGCGTTCTACAACCAGACGGTCGACGTGCTTCTGGCGCTTTTGCTGCTGGCCGGCGGGGTCATCGGCGCCCAGTTCGGCAGCCGCGCCGCCGGCAAGCTTCCCGGCGAATGGTTGCGGGGGTTGCTCGGGCTGGTCGTGATGGCGGTGTGCGTCAAGCTGGTGGTCGATCTGGTCGTCGAGCCGGAAGACATTTATTCCCTTGGCCGGGGGGTGGCGCGATGAGGGTGGGGGCCTTTTCCGGCTTATCCGCGATGGTCGCGCTGCTGGGCGCGGCGGGCCTGGGTGTGGCGTCGAGCGCTCTGACAGCGTCCGCCGCGCGCGCCGAGCCGCTGGTCGCCGATCTCTCGAAGCACAGGGTGAAGATCACCACCGGCTTCGTCGGCACGGAAGTTGTCCTGTTCGGCGCGACCGACGGCGAAGGCGACGTGGTGGTCGTGGTGCGCGGGCCCGCGGAGCGCGCCGTGGTGCGCCGCAAGGACCAGATCGCCGGGATTTATGTTAACCGCAGGCAGATGAGCTTTACCGGTGTGCCGGCCTTCTATGCCGTGGCCGCCAGCGGACAACTGGACGATATCGTCTCTCCGGCCGTGGGGGCGCGCCTGGAGATCGGACTCGAACATCTGCGCCTCGTCGCCGAGACGCGCGCGCCGGAAGAGGAGGTCGACGAGTTCCGCGCCGCGCTGCTCCGCAACAAGCAGCGGCAGGGCCTCTACCCGGCCGCGGTCGGGAAGGTCACTTTCCTGGGATCGCGGCTGTTTCGCACCGAGATGAAGTTCCCGGCCAACGTGCCGACCGGCGAGTATGAAGTGTTGGTCTACCTCCT
>CBESNX010000240.1:0-2433 GCA_965531025.1 uncultured bacterium | reverse complement strand
GGGTGCCGCTGTTCGCCCACCTGACCGCGGTCCAGATCGCCGAGATCGCGGCGCTGCTCAGGCCGCGCATGGCCATTCCCGGCGAGGTCGTGGTACGCAAGGGGGAGCTGGGCGACGCGATGTATTTCATCTCCACCGGTCGCGTCCAGGTTCAGCTTGGGCCGGAATCGGTGCAGCTCAAGAGCGGCGATTTCTTCGGCGAAATCGCGTTGATTCAGGCGAGCAAACGAACGGCGGACGTAACCGCCACGAGCAGCTGTCAACTGCTGGTCCTTGATTCCGCCGATTTCGACGACCTCTTGGACGAAAATCCAGAAATTGGCGAGGTCATCCACCGCGCCGCCGAGCAGCGGCTGGCGGAGTTGGCCCGGTGTCAGCCGGAACAGCCCGAGGCGCCTGACGGTGCGTCTTAAACCGCGCTGGCTTCGGGCGAATCAGTCGCTGTCCACCGGGTCCAGCCAAGCATCGAGAAAATCGTCGAGCCAGCGGTGCATCTCGGCCCCGTGGCGTGCGTGGCCGGCGAGCCGATCCTCGGGCGGCTGCGCTCCCGGCGAGCCGAGCTTGCGGGCGGCCTCTTTCAGCCACCATTTGAGAATGTCGAGCTGGATTTCGGGGTGGAACTGCACCCCGTACGCCGCCTCGCCGTAACGATAGGCTTGCAAGCGAAATGTCTCGCTGGTTGCGAGGAGCCGTGCGCCTGCTGGAAGCTCGAGGCCCTCGCTGTGCCAATGATAGACGTGCAGAGGGCCGGACAGATACCCGTCGGCACGCGGTGTCGGGGCGATGCGGTAGTAACCGGTCTCGTGCAGTCCCTCGGGGTGCGGCGCCACCGTCGCGCCCAGGCAACGGGCGAGCATTTGCGCGCCGAGACAGATGCCAAAGAACGGCGTGCCCGACTCGTGCACGCTGGGGATCCAGTCGAGCTCCTGGCGGATAAAGGGGAGATGTTCGTCGTTGGCACTCATCGGTCCATCGAAGATCACCACGCCGGCGTGATCGGCGGGTTCGGGCAACGGTTCGCCGGCCCGCGGACAGCATTTCTCGATGCGCCAGCCCTTTGCTTTCAACGCCTTGGCCATTTGGCCCGGGCGCGAGTGCCGGTTGTGGATGACGCAGAGAACGCTCTTGATCGTCGGCGCTACGCTCCCGGCCGCGGCGCGTCGCCGGCGGCGTGGACCGCGTACTGCACGTCGCTGGGCCGGCAATCCGGGCCGTTGACCGGAAAGATGGCGCGCGCCTCACCGAGGCGGTCGACCGCCTGCGCGGGCGTTACAACGCCGCCGGCGGCGACATATGGGAGTTACTGTGGAACCCGCGGCCGCTCGTCGGCGTCAACATCAACACCGTCGGCGACACCACCGCGTTCTACACCGGTCTCGACTGGGCGTGGGACGCGTGGGGCCCGGTGTTCGTTTCGCTCGACCTCGGCGGCGCGGTGCACGACGGCGAGCCGACGACCACCGAGATCGACCGCAAGGAGCTCGGCCCGCGCGTGCTGTTCGGCGAAGCGCTCGAGATCGGCTACCGTTTCCTCGACCGTCACGCGCTCTCGATCCGCCTCGACCACATCTCGAATGCGGGCCTCACCGACAACAACGAGGGGCTGGATACGTTGGGCGTGGTCTACGGCTATCGCTACTGAGCCGCGTCGCCGGTGAGGCTCAAAGCCGTTGCGGCGGAGTTGCGGGCGCTTATAATGCGAATCATAATCCAGCAAGCGTCTGGGATAACGTTTATTTTCTTGGCTCAAGAGACTTGAGGCGAGGACCACCAGGGGAAGGAGACGAACAATGGGGAGCACCGTCGAGGAGCAGCTCGAATCTTTCATGAACGGCGTCAAAAGGCGCAACCCGGGGGAAACCGAGTTCCATCAAGCCGTCGAGGAGGTGACGGCGACCGTCCTCCCCTTCCTTCAGGACAAGCCGATCTACCAGGAGGCGCAGATCCTGGAACGCATGGCCGAGCCCGACCGCATCATCATCTTCCGCGTGTGCTGGGAGGACGACGAGGGCCACATCCGCACCCAGCGCGGCTACCGGGTGCAGAACAACAACGCCATCGGCCCGTACAAGGGGGGGATTCGCTTCCATCACAACGTGACGCTGAGCGTGCTCAAGTTCCTGGCCTTCGAGCAGACTTTCAAGAACAGCCTCACCGGCCTGCCGATGGGCGGCGCCAAGGGCGGCGCGGACTTCAACCCCAAGGGCAAGTCCGACCACGAGGTCATGCGCTTCTGCCAGTCGTTCATGACCGAGCTCTACCGCCACATCGGCGAGGACACCGACGTGCCGGCCGGCGACATAGGCGTCGGCGCTCGCGAGATCGGCTACATGTTCGGCCAGTACAAGCGGATGACCAACAGGTTCGTCGGCGTGCTCACCGGCAAGGGGCTCGAGTTCGGCGGCAGCCTGATCCGCACCGAGGCGACCGGCT
>CBESNX010000239.1:0-2434 GCA_965531025.1 uncultured bacterium | reverse complement strand
CCGCGCAGCATCTGCACATCAGGGCGGTCGTGGAGAACCGGGCCGATGTGCGGTTGGGACGGATCAAGGTAGCCGGGAAAGTATTCGACGGGGGCGGCGGGCTTATGGGGACGGCTACAGCGTCGACCCGTCAATCCTTTCTCGTGCCAGGCGAGACAGCCGGAGTTGACCTGGAGTTTCTCACGGTTATTGGCCGGCTGATCGAAGATGTGGAGCGTCATGAGCTGGTGGTGGTGGAAGCGCCGGCCAAATGACGCTGCCACCGGCACCCTCGCGACGAATTCGTCCGGCGGGCTTTGCCTAGGGAGGACCCCGCGCACCTGGAGCATGTGCGGTATCGCACCGGTTTGCGTATCCCGACTGA
Source organism: uncultured bacterium (assembly GCA_965531025.1). Lineage (GTDB taxonomy): Bacteria > Pseudomonadota > Alphaproteobacteria > SMXQ01 > SMXQ01 > CBESNX01. The sequence goes on along the minus strand of CBESNX010000239.1, from coordinate 2,070 downwards.
CTGACCTGTGAGCCACGTGAATCCTGGGCCGTAGATAGGCTCCGCGGAGAGGTTTTCCCCACAGGCCAGTTCGGGGCTACTTTTGACTTCTCGCACAAGCTCTTAGGTCCGGCTATGGCTATAAGCGGACATCGGGGGCGCCGGTCAAAACCCAACTGCGCCGATCTTTATGAGTACACGCCCATTGACGCGGCCCCGCGCCGCCGATCGACATGCCCGGCCGCCACGGCATTTGGGGCCCGCATCAAGCGGGGCGGAGGACGAAATCGAACACGACCCCGCTCTCGGCGGGTCTTGCGGGGATTTTGGGCTCGTTCGCAACCCGGCCGGCAAATCCGATGAGGTCGCCCAAGCCGAGCCCCATGTATCGGACGTCGGCTCCACCCGCGGAGCGCGCGGTTTGCTCGAACAGCTCCCCCGCCCGGCGCGCGTGGTGCTGCACCCCGCGAGCTTTTCCTTCCCGGCGTTTCACGCCTGCCGCGGCCAGTTTTATAAGCCCGCCAAGGAAACAGCCGGTCGGTCCCGAGCGGTCGAAACCGCGCCACAGATCCTCCCAGGACTCGTGCGCCTCCCAATAGTAGCCGTGGTTGAAAAGGTCCACGGCATACAGATACGGGCGGGACGAGCGCCAAAGGCTTGGCTCCAGGGCAGCGGTTTGTTTTCGCTCCACGCCGTAACTATGTCCGCGGGGATCGCGCGTGGGATGCGGAAACCGGCCGGGGACGAAGGCGTAAGGGGGCAGCGGTTCACCCGCCACGTAACGGGGCGTTCGCGCGGGCGTCCGTGTCCCTGAGTTTGCGCTCCGAGCCTCCTTGTGGTCCTTTCGCGCCATGTTTCCTGTTTTCTCCCGTCCCGTCGGCGGGCCCGGCTGCCCGGGCGCCCCCGTGCGCTCCGGCCAGGCGCCGAGCGGGCGATGCCTTGCACCCGAAACCTCAGGATAGTGCTCTAGTCTCGGGCTTCGGCCAGGCTCTTCTCCCAGTCGATGAGCTTGTTCAGCGGTTCGCCCGCCCGGAAGCGGCGCAATTTGTCGGAGAAAATCTCGACGAAGCGCTCGCCCCCGTCGCCGCCGGCGCCGGCGATATGGGGCGAGATCACCACATTGTCCATGCGCCAAAGCGGGTGATCTTCGGGCAAGGGTTCGGTCCGGGCCACATCCAGGCCGGCGCCCGCGATGCGCCCCTCTTTCAGCGCCGCGATCAGGGCCTCTTCGTCGATCACCTCGCCGCGGCAGACGTTGATGACGAACGCGCCGGGCTTCATGCGGCTCAGCTCCTTCGCGCCCAGGAAGTGCCGGGTCTCGGGGCCGAGCGGCACGCACATCGCCACCGAGTCGGCCCGCGCGAGCGCCTCGGCGAAGCGCCCGCGCGGCACGGTTTCGTCCACCGCTTCGCCCGGCTTTCCTTGCCGCGTGACCGCGATGACGTGCATGTCGAAGGCCTTGGCCTTGCGCGCCAGTTCCCGCCCGACGGCGCCAAGGCCCACGATCACCAGCGTCGCGCCTTCGGCCGAGCGAATCTTCGGCGTGATCTCGTCGCGGATCCAGGTCCGCTTGTTGCGCGCGCGCTCGACCTCGCGCATGCGCCGGAAAAGCGAGAGCAGCAGGGTCATCGCATGCTCGGCGACCGTGCGCCCGCGCACGCCGCTTGCGTTGGACACGGGGATGCCAGGGGGAAGGCCGCTCCTGATCGCCTTGTCGAGGCCGGAGGTCGAGAACTGGATCCAGCGGAGCCTCTTGCCGTTTGCGCGGACGATGGCGGCGACCTCGGGGGTGTAGATGCGGTTGGAGGTAATGAGGATGTCCGCGCCGGTGAGCGCCGCCGCGAGCTCGTCGGGCGAGTTCGCCTGCGCGAAGATCACATCCGGGAAGTCTTCGGCCATCCTGGAAAGACCGGCGTGGGCCCGGGAGAGCATGAACACGGCCTTCATCGCGGCGCCGCTCCTTGATCCTGTTTGACTCCTGGCGCTTATTTCGCCGGCGGAGCATAGCGGCATCGCGCCCGGCGCATCAATGCACCCTTTAGAGCACTATCCGGCCAGATGGAACCATTTGACCGGGATGATTTTGCGCCG
>CBESNX010000238.1:0-2446 GCA_965531025.1 uncultured bacterium | reverse complement strand
CCGATCTTCCCGCGGAAAACAGCGAGGCGGTCTACTCCCGCATGAAAAGCGAGCGTGAGCGCGAGGCCAAGGAGTTCCGCGCCCAGGGCGCGGAGTTTGGCCAGCGCATCCGCGCCGGCGCCGACCGCGAGCGCACCGTGCTCATCGCCGAGGCGCAGAGAGAGGGGCAAATCCTCCGCGGTGACGGGGACGCCCTGTCGGTGAAGATTTACGCCGATGCCTTCGGCAAGGATCCCGAGTTCTTCGCCTTCTACCGCTCCATGGAGGCCTACCGCAAGTCCCTCGGCGACGACACGACCATGGTGCTGTCGCCGGACAGCGACTACTTTCGCTTTTTCGGTAACATGGCAGGCGCCGGGAATAAGCCAAGGCCCTGAGGCCCGGTCGGTGCGCCGGCCGCGGCCAGGGCGATCGGTTCGGCCCCTGGCCCGGTCCGGCGCCGACGGCGTGCCGGGCAGCGGACCGGTCCGGGCCGGAAATGGTTCATGCTGACGCAACTGGTAACGGCTCTCGCCTTGATCCTGGTCATCGAAGGGACGCTTTACGCGCTGTTTCCCGATGGCATGAAGCGGCTCATGGTGCAGGTTCTGGGGCTTCCCGCATCGAACCTGCGCGCCGCGGGATTGATTGCCACGGCCGCCGGCGTAGGCATTGTTTGGCTGTTGCAGGGTTGACGGGCGCCCGCACACGAAAATTTGCAAGGGCCTTGGAGACGGGGAGGGCGAATTGCCATATTTCGACCATAATTATTACCTACCTCCCGACCAAGCCTCAAAGCCGCCCGCCGACCTTCGGGGCTGGAGGAGGCGGTCATTGCCGCGAACCTTCCGGCGCAAAGGGACGGGGTTGAAATTCAACTCGCCGTTTAACACCTGTAACACCTGATTCCAGAACCGCTCGCGCCGGGCATTTGATGGATGAACGGAGATTTCCAGTGAAGCGACAAATCGTGACGGACCGTTTTGCTGCCCTTTTCACCGCCTGTGCGGCTCCCGTGACCCGTGGCGTCAAACCGGCGGTCGCGATGGTGATGGGGTTACTGATCCTGATCGCCATCGCCCTGCCCCCGCAGGCCGAAGCGCGGCCCGCGCCGGAAAGCTTTGCGAATCTCGCGGAGAAGCTGCTGCCGGCGGTGGTCAACATTTCGACGAGTCAGGCCAGCCGGGAGCGCAGCCAGCGCGGACAGGAATTTCCCCGGATCCCTCCGGGCTCGCCCCTCGAGGAGTTCTTCCGCGATTTCCTGGAGCGCAACCGCCCGGACGCGCCGCCGCGCCGGACCACCGCGCTCGGATCGGGTTTCATTATCGACTCCGGGGGCTACATCGTCACCAACAACCATGTCATTAACGAGGCGGATGACATCACCGTCATCCTCCAGGACGAAACGAACCTCAAGGCCGAGGTCGTCGGCCGCGACGCCAAGACCGATCTCGCGCTTCTTAAAGTCGAGTCCGACCGGCCGCTTCCCTATGTCAAGTGGGGGGATTCCTCGACCGCCCGTGTCGGCGACTGGGTGATCGCCATCGGCAACCCCTTCGGCCTGGGGGGCACAGTGACGGCGGGCATCATTTCGGCCACCGCCCGGAACATCAATTCCGGTCCCTATGACGACTATCTGCAGACCGACGCCTCGATCAACCGGGGCAATTCCGGCGGCCCGTTGTTCAACTTGCAGGGTGAGGTGATCGGCGTGACCACCGCCATTTTCTCGCCTTCCGGGGGCAGTATCGGCTTGGGCTTCGCGGCTCCGTCCTCGCTCGCCAAGACGGTCATCGGCCAACTGCGAGAATTCGGGCGGACGCGGCGCGGCTGGCTCGGGGTTCGGATCCAGACCGTCACCGACGAGATCGCCGAAAGCCTGGGCCTCGAAGACGCCAGCGGCGTCCTCGTCGCCGGGGTCATGGACGACGGCCCGGCGAAAAAGGCCGGGATCGAGGCCGGTGACGTGATCCTGACTTTTGACAACAAGAAGATCAAGGACAGGCGCAGGCTGCCGCGCGTCGTTGCGGACACCCCGATCGACAAGGTCGTCGACGTCGTGGTCTGGCGTAGGGGCGAGGAGGTCACCTTCAAGATCAAGATCGGCGAGCTGAAGGAAGAAATCCTCGCCAAGGCCGGCGGCGGCACGCCGGCGACGGGTGAGGAAGGCGCTGTCAAGATGCTCGGTCTGACGCTGTCGGGGATCACGTCCGAGCTGCGTGAGCGCTTCAAACTCGACAAAGAGGTCACGGGGGTTCTGATCACCCACGTCAGCGACGGAAGCGCCGCCAAGAAAAAGGGCATCCGGGCCGGCGAGGTCATCCGCGAGGTCAGCCAGGACAAGGTGGAGACCCCGGACGACGTTAAGTCCGTGGTGGAAAAAGCCCGTTCCGCGAAACGCAGATCCGTTCTGCTGTTGATCGAGCGCGAGCAGGACCAGCGCTTCGTGGTGCTGCCGATCAGTTAG
>CBESNX010000237.1:0-2488 GCA_965531025.1 uncultured bacterium | reverse complement strand
GCCACCTGGCGCGGCCGGGCCACGGCCCGCGCCCGGCGCGCCGAGTGCATGTCGGCGATCCGGATGTTGAAATGCTCGGCGACGCGCTTCTGGATCTCCTCGATCGTCACCCGCCGGTCGTTGGCCCTGAGCAGATCGTGCAGCACCTCCTGGGTCGCCTCGAGGGTGATGTCACGGCCGACAAGCGTGGCGTGGGCGACGACCCGGTTGAGCGCGCCCTCGAGCTCGCGGACGTTGGAGACGATCTTGTGGGCCAGGAACTCGAGAACCTTGAGCGGCACGCTGGCCTCCAAATGGTCCGCCTTGGCCTGCAATATGGAGAGCCTGAGTTCGTAGTCCGTCTGGTGGATGTCGGCCACCAGCCCCCAGCCCAAGCGCGAGCGCATCCGCTCCTTCATGCCCTCGAGGTCCGAAGGCGACTTGTCGGCGGAAATGACGATCTGCCGGTTCTGGTCGACCAGGGCGTTGAAAGTGTGGAAGAACTCCTCCTGTGTGGTCTCCCGCCCCGAGATGAACTGGACGTCGTCGATCATCAGCACGTCCACCGAGCGGAACTGATCCTTGAACGCCATGGTGTTGCGGTAACGAAGCGCCCGGATGAACTGGTACATGAACTTTTCGGCCGAAAGATAGATGACCCGACGGGAAGGATCCCGCGCCCGGATGTGCCAGGTGATGGCATGCATCAGATGGGTCTTGCCAAGGCCGACCCCGCCATAGAGGAACAGCGGGTTGAACGGCACCGTCGTCGCCTCGGCGACCCGCCGCGCGGCGGCGTAGGCAAGCTCGTTGGACTTGCCGACGACGAAATTCTCGAAGGTCAGCCTGGGATCGAGTGGCGCGCTGATATCGGCCTGTCCCTCCGCCGCCGACTGATCGGCGGCACCGGCACCCCCGCCGGCAGGGGTCCTGGAGGTCACCGTGCTGGGCGGCGATTTCCCCCTGTGTACCCGGATCTGCACGGACCTGACGGCGGGGTCCTCTTCGTTCCAACGCCTGCGGATGCGGTCCATGTAGTGGCGGTCGACCCAATCACGCATGAAACGGGTCGGCACGAAGAGGACGATTTCGCCGCCCTCGGCCTGGCCGAGAGTGAGCGGCCTGAGCCAACTCTTGAAGACGGCATCGCCGAATTCGTCCCGCAGATGGCGTTGGATACGCTCCCACTTGGCGCTGGCGGCGCCCACATCTCTTCCCGGTGGCATGGTCTAATCCTGAATCCAGGGCAGCCCGGCGACCTTCCAGCCGCCCCGGGTGCCGCGATGCCTGTTGCCGTCCAAATCCCCCTCGAAGCCGTCGGAGACGTTGAAGCAACGTTTATACCCCTTCGCCGTCATGGCGATGGCGGCGTCCTTGGAACGATTGCCGGAGCGGCAAATGAAAATCACCGTGCTGTCCCGCTTGACGCCCGCGGCCTCGATCTGTTGCGCGAACTCGGGATTCGGCTGCATTCTCGGGAACAGTTGCCAGGGCACGAACACCGTGCGCCTGTCGATGCTTCTCAGATCCGGAACGCCGATGAAAACCCACTCGGCCTGGGTGCGCGTGTCAACCAGTACACCATTCGGGTTCTCGACAAGTATTTCCCACGCTTGTTTCGATGTTACCTCGCCGGCATAGCCTTCGCCGGGCGGTATGCTGTCTTCAGTAGGAGAACTCGCGACCAGAACCGTCATTAACAGGCCCCCCTGACGGGTTTTGTACTGGATTACTTTAAACTTTTATTTTCTAAGCAACTTATAGTTAAATGCCACGGCGCTAGTTATTATTATTTTAATAACAGACTATTTTCAAAAAAATACGGAGTGATTATGAGAGCGACGGCTCCAGGAATAGTTGCCGTGGGAGTGGTCAGCACCAAGCTGGCAATGTAACCGCGCTCACGCGCTCATGCAACGTGATCGAAAAGAGAACGTCCAAAAAATTTTGCCCCGAGTGGCAAATTTGTCATGACGCGGGTGCAATTTTTTCGATCGGCGGCGGCCGACGTCATGGCGCAAGATTCGCCGGGCGCACCATTTCGCGGAAACCGTGACATCCGCGCGCGGTCGCGTTTGCCCCGCGGCGACAGCCGCGAACCATGTCAGCCCCGCGGCGTCGGCCGCGAACCTTTTTAGAGTGCCTTGATCCTTGCCGCGAGACGCGAGAGTTTTCGTGACGCGGTGTTGCGGGGCAACACGCCCTTGGTCACGCCGCGCATGATTTCCGGCTGGGCCTCTTTGAATGCCGCCGCCGCCTCTTCCTTGTTGCCGGTGGCGATCGCCGTCTCCACCTTCTTGACGAAGGTGCGCACGCGACCCACGCGGTCGCGGTTGACCTCGGTGTGTTTGGCGGTCTGACGGATACGTTTTTTGGCGGACTTTATATTGGCCATGATCCTGGTGCTTCCCGATCCCTTTACTAGAGCGGCGGCGCGGTTATATAACCCGCGCGCCGCCCCGTCAACGCCCGAATCCGGGCCGGCGGGGAGGGTGATTTTGCGCGCGCT
>CBESNX010000236.1:0-2490 GCA_965531025.1 uncultured bacterium | reverse complement strand
CCCTCGGGCTCGAGATCCTTGGTTTCCCCGGGCCTCCGCTCCTCGCGCCGGTAGACGAAGGCGGTGCGGAAGCCGCACTTCGAGGCCGCGATCAGATCGTAGTTGTGGGCCGCCACCATCATGCACTGCTCCGGCCTGAGGCCAAGCAGGTCGGCGCCCGTCCGGTAAACCTCGGGGTCCGGCTTGAAGTGCCGGGCGAGCTCGGAACCCAGGACCATGTCCCACGGCAGTCCCGCGTACCGCGCCAGATTCACCATCAGGGACACGTTGCCGTTCGACATCGCCGCGATGATGAATCTGCTTTTCAGCCGCTTGAGACCCTCGACCGAGTCGGGCCAGGGATCGAGCCGTTCCCAGGCGCGGTTCAAATCCTCGATCTCTTCCTCCCCGAGGCCCGTGACGCCGAACGCCTCGAGCACCTCGTCCAGATTCATGCGATGCAGAACGTCGAGCTTGGTCCACGGCATCTCGCCGCGTCTGACCTTGTTCAATGCCGGCCGGTAGCGCTTCCGCCATTCATCGGCGAACCTCCCCCAGTCGACATCGATACCCTTTGAGCGGCCAAGCCTCTCGCCCTCGCGGATGAGACTGTCGCGCCACTCCACCACGGTGCCGAACACGTCGAAGGTGAGGGCCTTGATTTCAGAAACCTCCATGGTCCGCTCCGTTTCCTCGTCTGCCGTCCCCTTTGAGCGAGTGGGCCACCGGGTACTCCATTGCTAACACATCTCCCGCCGAGGGCAACCGAGCTTTGCGAAATCGCCCTGCTTCCCCGGCCGTGCGGCGCGGCGGCTGCCGTTGGTACGGGGTTTCCCCGGGGCTTGAGGATTTCATTCCTAGTGCGCCCCGGCGTTCTTTATAAGAAGATGTTCCCATGCTGAGACATGGGGACATTTGGCGCGCGATCGACACGCTTGCAGAGCAGAACGGCCTGTCGACCTCGGCGCTCGCGCGCCGGTCGGGGCTCGACCCCACCACGTTCAACAAATCCAAGCGCGTGATGCGCGACGGAAAGCTGCGTTGGCCGAGCACCGAGAGCGTTTCCAAGATGCTGCGGGCGATCGACTGCTCGCTTGCCGACTTCGTTGCGATCGTCGGCGGGCCCGAGCAGGGGCTCTCGCAGAGGGTCCCGGTCATCGGTTATGCCCAGGCGGGCGAGCACGGCTATTTCGACGATGCCGGATATCCCGTGGGAAGCGGCTGGGACGAGATCCTGTTTCCCGCCTTCGGCGATCCGCACGCCTACGCCCTGGAGATCTCGGGCGACAGCATGGAGCCGGTGTACCGCGGGCACGACATCATCATCGTCACGCCCGCGGCCAGCATTCGGCGCGGCGACCGGGTGGTGGTGAAGACCACCGAGGGCGAGGTGATGGCGAAGGAACTGCTGCGCAAGACCGCCCGCAATGTCGAGCTCGGATCCGTCAACGCCGCCCATCCCGGCCGCACCCTTGCCCTCGACGAGATCGCCTGGATGTCCCGCATCCTCTGGGTGAGCCAGTAACCTTCCTCACCGCGACGCCCGTTCTCTCCTCGCCTCTCGCATGCAGGGGCAGGCGCCACCGGGAGACGCCTTGGAGTTCGGGGGCCGAGCCGCTATCTTCGACCCAGCCGGGCGGCGGATGCGCGCGGGCCGCCCGGGAAAATGCGTTAAGTAAAGAGCGATTCCGGGAGAGGGACGAATGAAGGCGCTGAGCTTCATCGACGGCGAATGGCGCGAGGGCAACCCGCCCATCATCGGGCCCATGACCAATGCCGCGTGGATGGCCTCGGTCGTGTTCGACGGGGCGCGGGCGTTTGCCGGCGCGGCGCCCGACCTCGACCGCCACGCGGCGCGCACCGTGCGGTCGGCCCGCGCCTTGGGCCTCGAGCCGAAGGTGACGGCGCGGGAAATCGAGGAGCTGGCCTGGCAGGGCATCGAGAAATTCCCGGAGGGGGCCGAGCTTTACATCCGCCCCATGTTCTTCGCCGAGGAAGGCTTCGTCGTCCCCACGCCCGAAAGCACCCGATTCGTGCTCACCATCTTCGACTCCCCGTTGCCGGAGCCCAAGGGGTTCACGGCGTGCCTCTCGAACTACCGCCGCCCGAGCCCGGAGACCGCGCCGACGGACGCCAAGGCCGCGTGCCTCTATCCGCAGACCGCCCGCGCCATGCGCGAGGCCCGCGCCAAAGGCTTCAACAACGCCGTGGTGCTCGACCTCAACGGCAATGTCGCCGAGTTCGCCACCGCCAACCTCTTCATCGCCAAGGACGGCGCCGTGCACACCCCCGTCGCCAACGGCACCTTCCTCGCCGGCGTGACCCGCCGGCGCGTGATTGCGCTCCTGCGCGGTTCCGGCACGGAAGTGATCGAGCGCTCGCTGGGTTTCGAGGAAATCCTCGAGGCCGACGAGGTGTTCAGCACCGGCAATTACGCCAAGGTCACGCCCTTGGTCCGCATCGAGGACCGCGGGATCGAGCCCGGCCCGATTTACGCCAAGGCGCGCGAGC
>CBESNX010000235.1:0-2527 GCA_965531025.1 uncultured bacterium | reverse complement strand
GACTTCCCGGCCTGGCTCGTGCATCTGCTGGGGCGCGAACGCACGCTCGAGCTCGCGGACCGGCGCGGCGAATGCATCTATTCGGCTTGCGAGCATTACCACAGATGCTTCATCGAACGCACCGTAAGGCAGGCGCGCAGGGCCGAGTTCGTGGTCGCCAACCACGCCCTGGTGATGGTGAGCGCGGCGTTGAACGGCCTCGATGACGCGTATCTGCCGACCCGTTACGTGTTCGACGAGGGCCATCATGTGTTCGAGGCGGCGGATTCGGCCTTCTCGGCGCTTCTCACCGGCCGGGAGGCGGCGGAGCTCAGGCGCTGGCTGCTGGGCGAGGACGACCGCGGCGCAAGGCGGCGGATCAGCCGGGCGCGGGGGCTGAAGCGCCGCATCGGGGACCTGGCGGCGCGCGATAACGACGCCGCAGCGGCGCTCGAAAAAGCGCTGCGGGCGGCGCGGAATCTTCCCGCGGAAGGATGGTTGAAGCGCCTCGCCTCGGGCGCGCCGCACGGCCCGACGGAAGCGTTCCTCGCCGGCGTCCGCAGCCAGGTCATGGCCCGCGCCCGGGCGACCGACAATGCTTACGGGCTGGAAACGGAAAAATGCCCGCCCGTCTCGGGCCTGCTGGAAGCCGCGGCCAAGCTCGATTCGGCGCTCGAGGCGCTGGCCACGCCGATCGCCACGCTTATGGGACGCCTTGGCGCCATGCTCGATGAAAGGGCCGACGAGCTCGACACCCCGACGCGCCTGCGCATCGAGGCGGCCTTGCGGACGTTGCGCCGCCGCTCAGAGCTCCCCATCGGCAACTGGCGCGGCATGCTGCAAACGCTTGGCGGCGAGACGCCGGGCGAATTCGTCGACTGGTTCGCCCTCGACCGCGACGGAGGCCGCGAAACCGATGTCGGCATGCACCGCCACTGGGTCGACCCGACGATCCCTTTTCAACAACATGTTGCGGAGCCGGCCCACGGGCTGCTCATCACCTCCGCGAGCCTGCGCGACGGCACCGGCGATAACGAGGCCGACTGGCGGGCGGCGGAGGCGCGTACCGGGGCTTTGCACGGAGGGGCCAAGGCGTTGCGCGCCGCCGTCCCCTCGCCTTTCGATTACGCGCGCCAGACCCGGGTGATCGTGATTTCCGACGTGGCCCGCGAGAATGCGGACCGGGTCGCCGCCGCCTACCGCGCCCTGTTCCTCGCCTCGGGCGGCGGGGCGCTCGGCCTGTTCACGTCGATCGCGCGGCTTCGCGCCGTCCACGAACGGCTCGCGCCGGCGCTGGACAAGGCGGGGATCGCCCTTCTCGCCCAGCATGTGGACGGCCTCGATGTCACGACGCTCGTGGACATTTTCCGCGCCGAGGAGGATTCCTGTCTGTTGGGCACCGATGCGGTGCGCGACGGCGTCGACGTGCCGGGCCGCTCGTTGAGACTCATCGTCTTCGACCGGGTGCCCTGGCCGCGCCCCGACATCCTGCACCGCGCCCGCAGGGCCGCCTTCGGCGGGCGCGCCTATGACGAGATGCTGACGCGGCTGCGCCTGAAACAGGCTTACGGCCGCCTCGTGCGCCGCGCCGACGACGCCGGGGTCTTCGTGATGCTCGATGCGCGCCTGCCGTCGCGCTTTGCCAGCGCCTTTCCCGAAGACGTCGCGATCGAGCGCTTCGGGCTCGCCGCGGCCGCGGCCCGCATCCGCGAGTTCCTCAACCGAACTTAAGCGTCGGTCGAAATTCTCCTCGCGCCGAACCGGTCTTGACGGCGCGCTTAAGCGCGGTCTTAAGTGCCCCGGAGCCTCGACGGGGGCGGAGGTCTTGGGAAACGCATGATCGACCATCACACGGCGCTGATCTACACCATGGTCCTGGTGTCCGCGGCGGATGAGGACATGACCGACGCGGAATTGCGCAAGATGGGCGAAATCATCAGCTCGCTCCCGGTCTTCAAGGACTACGACCGCGAAAATCTCACGAAAACGGCGCGCGACTGCGCCAAACTTCTCGTCAACGAGGACGGGCTCGAAAAATCGCTCGATCTGATCGAAGCGGCGCTGCCCGAGAGGTTGCGGGAAACGGCCTACGTGCTGGCCTGCGACGTCGCCGCCGCCGACGGGCACGTGTCCCAGGAAGAGCTGCGGCTCTTGCAAATGATTTGTGATCGGCTCGAGGTCGAACGGCTCGCCGCCGCCGCGATCGAGCGCGCGGCCCGCGCCCGCCACGCCACCATATGAGCCGGTTTGGCGAAGCAGAAATGCGTTCAATAATCGGAACGTGAAGAATTTGAGCCCTCGGCTGTGAGGGGACGCCGCCCCCTCGACCCCCGCCAGGGGCTTTCAGCCCCTGGACCCCCTTAAGTGGGTCGCAAGGGCCTCAAGGCCCTTGCCGGGGATTGCAAAGGGGCTGAGCCTCTTTGCCTTGAACCGAATTACGGTCCGATTTACTAACCGAACTTTTGAGACAGGATCTGGCCCCTTCATCCTTCAGGACCTAACGCATATTGCGCGTCAGTTGCAATTTTGCCGGGAGGACGCGCGCCTG
>CBESNX010000234.1:0-2586 GCA_965531025.1 uncultured bacterium | reverse complement strand
CCGGAAAACCGATTTGCCTCCATCAAATTGATTCAATTTGGTCGGATAGCGCTCTAGGTTGCCAAGCCCAGGAAGTTCGCCCGGAAACGCACGGTCTCGCCGGGGAGCGCGAGCGCGAAGCGGTGCATCTCCAGGCACATCTCGATGAAGCCTTCCTCGTAATCGAAGCTGTAGGCGTCGGCCATGGTCTTGAGCGTGCGCAGATCCTTGCGGTCCAGCACCAGCACCGTTTCGCCTTCTTGCTCGGCCTCCTCGAGCGTGCCGAGGCGGAAAATCTCGGCGATCTCGCCGAGGTTGTAAAGCCCGCCCTGGTAAAGGTGGACGAGCCGCTCCACACCCTCGGGGTCCGCGGTGTAGACGCCGGGGGCGCGGTCGTTTTCGGGCGCGTCGGTCATGATCGCTTACCTCATCGGCCAATGATCTCGAGCCATTCCTCTTCGCTCAAAGTGGTCACGCCCAGCGCCTTCGCCTTGTCCGCCTTCGATCCGGCATCCGCGCCCGTAACCACGAAATCGGTTTTCGAGGACACCGAGCCCGCCACCTTGGCCCCCAGGCTTTCGGCCCGGGCCTTGGCCTCGGGGCGCGTCATCGACGAGAGCGTCCCGGTAAAGACCATCGTCTTGCCGGCGATCCTGGAGCCTGAGGTTTGCGGCGCCCTGAAATCGGTGACCGAGACGTTGGCGGCAAGATCGTCCAGGATCGTCCGGTTGTGTTCCTCGGCGAAGAAACTCAGGATGTCGGCGGCCACCGACGGCCCGATGCCGTCGATGGCGACAAGGTTTTGGTAGGCCTCGCCGGTCCGGTCCCGGGCCTGCTCCATGGCCCGGCGCCAGCCGGCAAGCGAGACATAGTGGCTGGCGAGCAGCCGCGCCGTCGTCTGGCCCACCTGGCGGATGCCGAGGGCGTAGATGAAACGCTCCAGCGCAATCTCGCGCCGCGCCTCGATGGCGGCCAGCAGGTTGTCTGTGGATTTCTCGCCCCAACCCTCGCGCCGGCCGAGTTCGCCGGCCTTCCCGCGCAGCCGGAAGATGTCGCCGGGAGTCGCGATCAGCCCGTCTTCGCGGAAGGCCTCGATGTGTTTCCCGCCCAGCCCCTCGATGTCGAAGGCGTCGCGGGAGACGAAATGCTTGAGCCGCTCGACCGCCTGCGCCGAACAGATGAGCCCGCCGGTGCAGCGCCGCGCCGCCTCGCCCTCTTCGCGCACGGCGAGGCTGCCGCAGTCCGGGCAGCGCTCGGGGTAGACGAAGGGCTTGGCGCCATCGGGGCGCTTTTCCTCGACCACCGAGACGACCTGGGGGATGACGTCGCCCGCGCGCTGCACCACCACCGTGTCGCCTTCGCGGATGTCCTTGCGCGCGATTTCGTCCTCGTTGTGAAGCGTCGCGCGCGAGACCACGACGCCGCCGACGGTGACCGGCTCGAGCCTGGCCACCGGCGTCAGCGTGCCGGTGCGCCCCACCTGGATGGTGATACTCTCGAGGCGCGTGCGGGCCCGCTCGGCCGGGAACTTGTGGGCGATGGCCCAGCGGGGCGCGCGGCTCACCATGCCGAGCCGCTCCTGCCAGTCGAAACGGTTGATCTTGTAAACGACGCCGTCGATGTCGTAGGGCAGCCCGGCCCGGTTCCGGCTGATCTCGCCGTAAAGCGCGAGCGCCTCCTCGGGACCGCGGCAGAGACGGGCAAGGGGATTGACCTCGAACCCCCAGGCCTGGAGCTTGTCCAGGAGTTCCCCGTGGGTGTCACCCACCGACCCCCTGACCTCGCCGACGGCGTAGGCGAAGAAGTGCAGCGGGCGCTGCGCGGTGATGGAAGGATCGAGCTGGCGCAGGCTGCCGGCGGCGGCGTTGCGGGGGTTGGCGAAGACCTTCTCGCCCGCCGCCTCCTGGCGTTCGTTCAGCGCGATGAACTCGCCCCTTCGCATATAGACCTCGCCGCGGACCTCCAGCAGCTCGGGCGCGCGGCCCTTCAGGACCTTGGGCAGATCCTTGACCGTGCGCAGGTTGTTGCTGACGTCCTCGCCCACCGCGCCGTCCCCGCGCGTCGCGCCGAGGACGAACTTGGCTTTTTCAAAGCGCAGGGCGACGGACACGCCGTCGATCTTCGGCTCGCCCACGACCTCGACGGGCTCATCCGCGCTCAAGCCGAGAAACCGGCGGACGCGGGCGAAGAAATGGCGTAGATCATCGGCGCCGAAGGCGTTTTCGAGCGACAGCATCGGCTTCGAATGCCGGACCTTGGCGAAGGCCGCCGCCGGCGGCGCGCCGAGGCGGCGGCTCGGGCTGTCGCGGCGCACGAGACCGCGAAAACGGCCTTCGATCTCCGAATTGCGCCGCCGCAGGGCGTCGTATTCGGCGTCCGAAATGACCGGCGCGTCCTCGGTGTAATAGCGCCGGTCGTGCTCGGCGATTTCCTTTGCCAGACGCTCGAGCTCGGCCGCCGCCTGTTCGCGGGTCAAATCCTCGACCGGGATGTCGCGCGGCTTCGCGCCCATGGGATCAGCGCAAACGTCCCCCGGCAAGCAGACGCTCGGCGGCGGCGCGGGCCTCGTCGGTCACTTTCGCGCCCGCCAGCATGCGGGCGATTTCC
>CBESNX010000233.1:0-2640 GCA_965531025.1 uncultured bacterium | reverse complement strand
GATCCGGTTCCGGAAGAGGCGGCTTATCAGGCGACCGGGCCGCCGCCGATGGGACTTTCCGGAACCGGAATCCGAATTGGCGGTCTAAAAAACACCGGGCCAAACATACCGGGGCGGCCCGGCGCGACAAAATAATTCCTGTTGCGGTCCCGCGTTCCGTCTCGGCCGGGCGCCGGTTCGCGCCGGGTGACGGTCGGCGTGCGCGAAGCCGTCAACGGGCGGCGGCGGGCCGGGCGGCGCGGGGCCGGGCGAACCGCTCGACGGCGAGGGTGTGGCGTTCGAGCGCCTTGCGGTCGATCTCCGGCGCGAAGCCGGGTCTAAGGACGATGGCGCCGTTCTCGAACACCAGGGGTTCAACGAAGAGCCGCGCCCTCGGCTTGAGGAAGCCGTTGAACTCGCCGGCATTGGCGATGGTCCCGCGCGCGACGCAGGCCTCCATCCAGCAGCCGATCTCGGCCGCAACGCCGTCGCCGAGCACCGGTTCCATGGCGAGCGCGCGGATGCGCGTCAGTCCCGCCCGCAAGAGATCGAGCCCCCCGAGCTTCTTGAGCTTCAGCTTCACGAAGCCCACCCCTTTCATTCCGGCGGCGCGCTCGATATCGGCCAGGCTGTAAATGGATTCGTCGAGCATCACCGGCACGGTGGAGACCGCGGCCACGGCGCCGTTCGCCTCCCAGTCCCCGGCCTCGCAGGGTTGCTCGAACAACTCGATGCCGTCCGGGTCGACAGACGAGGCGAAACGGCACCCGTCTGACTTGCTGAAGCCCCGGTTGGCGTCAAGGCGGAGCGTCGCCCGGCCCCGGGCCGCCGCCTGAACCGCGCCGACGCGCGCGAGGTCGGCGTTAACGTCCTTTCCGACCTTGACCTTGAGGGTCCGGAAGCCTTCGGCGAGACGCTCTTCGACCTCGGCCGCGATCTCTTCGGGCCGGGTGCCGTGGAAAGGGGCGAGCAGCGCAAGCCGCGCTTCCTCGTTCACGTCGAGTGCCGGGTTGCGCTCGAGCATCTCGATCGCCGTGATCAGCGCGCTCGCCGCCACCGGGCTCGCGGGGATCGAGGGGACCACATGCGCCTTGGCCGCGTCCGCGTCCTTGCCGATCATCTTCTCGGCGTGCCCGCGGCAGAAGGCCCAGGCCCCTTCGATGGTCTCGTGGGAATAACCGGGCGAAACGTGCCCTTCGCCCCAGCCGACGCGCCCGTCCTTATCGCGCGCCTCGACGACGATGGGGTCGAAATCCTCGTAGACCCGGTATGAGACGTGATACGGGGTCGTGAGCGGCAGCTTGACCAAATACAGCGAGATTTCCTCGACGGTCACCGAACGTCTCCTTTATCACCCACCGCCCATAGTGCCTGAACCGGACGGGCGGGCAGGGGGAAGTTGGGGTTCCACCGGTCGCTGCGGCGGATGATCCGGCGGTTGCTTGGCGCCGCGGACAGGGCCTTCACCCTCGATCTTCCGGCCCTATTTCCGGGGCAGCTCCACCTCGGCGTCGCCCTTGGTCGTGACCTCGCCTTCCTGGTTGGTGCCGGTGATCTCCAATTTAACGACGCTTCGCGACTCGTCTTTATCCGCCACTGTGCCCTCATAGGTCACGACGTCGCCGTAAATCACGGGCTTGCGGACCTCGACATAGAGTCTGCGCAGGAAACCGTTATCGCCCATCCAGTTGGTGATCAGCGGGGCGACCCAGGCGAACCGCATGACCCCGTTGTCGAACGGCCCCGGCATGCCCCTTCCTGCGGCGAGGTTGAAATCCTCGTGCTCCTGCGAGTACTTCACCGGGAAGTTGGTGACCGGGTTGCGGGCCGCCGCGTGCGGCGCTTTCGCAAGCTCGAGAAAGCCCCAGCGGCCGGCCTTGTAAGACGGCCCGATGGCGGCGTTCCAGCACACCAGGTCGCCGATGGTCAGCGGCCCGCGCACGATCGGCGGGATTTGCCGGCCTGCCTCGACATCCTCGAGACTGAGCGTATCGGCGCCGGTCCGCCTTTCCGCCCTGAAGGTTTTCTCGATCTCCGTGAGCTCTTCGTCGCTGCAACGGTGGATCGGGCGCTCGAACATCACCTGGCGGCCGAGCTGGGCCGCCATGATCATGGTGCCGGTCGCCTTGCCCACCACCGCCTCGTCCTGATTGAAGTAGGTGACCTCGGAAATGACGAAGTTGAGCCGGCGGCCTTCCTTGCTCCGCTTCTCGTAAAAATCCTTCTGCCTGGAGACGGCGCGCAGCCTGTCGCCCAGAAGGATCGGCCTGAACCACTCGTACTCCACCCCGCCGATGAGCGAGGCAAGCGGCGCCTTCATCGGCGCGCCGTGAAGGATCGGATAGAGCACCGAGACGAGGAAGCAGGGCGGGGCGAGCTGCTTGCCGTACTTCGCCTTGGCGGCATGGCCGGGGTCGACCCACAGCGGGTTGTCGTCGTCGGTGCCATAGGCGAAGTGGCGGATGGCGTCGGCGGTGACGTCGTGGTTCCAGGTCTCCCGTTCCCGCACCTCCTTGCCGGTCATCTCCTTGGTGCGGCCCACCCATTCATCGATCTGTGCGTCAGTTTGTTCCGTGGATTCCATTGGCAACTCCTGGTTTCGCATGTCCTTACCTCGTTGGGCCGTCCCCCGGCCGGTTTCAGCCCCTGGCCAGCGCCTCT
>CBESNX010000232.1:0-2644 GCA_965531025.1 uncultured bacterium | reverse complement strand
GCTCTAGACCCCCGGGGTGGATCTGCAAAGGAGCGGCGCCCCTTTGCTTAAAGGTCAAATGCCGCGCGGACCGGCGCAGGCGATGAGGAATTCCTTATTCCCGTCCTGGCCCGAAATCGGGCTTTCCGAGATGCCGAGGACCTCCCAGCCGGGCCGGGCCGCAAGCCAGTCACGGATGCGCGCGCGGACCTCGGCGTGCAGTTTCGGATCGCGCACGATGCCGCCCTTGCCCACGCGCCCCTTGCCGACCTCGAACTGGGGCTTGATCAGGGCGAGGAGATGGGCGCCGGGCGCCGCCAACGCAA
Source organism: uncultured bacterium (assembly GCA_965531025.1). Lineage (GTDB taxonomy): Bacteria > Pseudomonadota > Alphaproteobacteria > SMXQ01 > SMXQ01 > CBESNX01. Next base: position 2,339 of record CBESNX010000232.1, on the reverse strand, counting down.
GGGGGGCGGGCAACACGGTCGCAAGCCCGATGAAGCTCGCGTCACAGACGATGAGATCGATGGCCTCGGGAACTTGTTCCCGGGAAAGATAGCGCGCGTTGACGCCCTCGAGCACGACGACGCGGGCATCGTTCCTGAGCTTCCAGGCGAGCTGGCCGCGGCCCACATCCACGGCGTACACCCTTTTGGCGCCGCGGGCGAGCAGCACGTCGGTAAAGCCGCCGGCCGACGCCCCGACATCGAGCGCGGTCCGCCCCTCGACCTCGAGGCCGAAATAATCGAGCCCGTGGGCAAGCTTGAGCCCGCCGCGCGAGACCCAGGGATGGGGCTCGCCCCGGACCTCGAGGGGAATATCCGGACTTACCAGGTGGCCGGGCTTGTCCAGGCGCCGCTCGCGGCTGAAGACCTTGCCGGCGAGCACGAGCGCGCTGGCGCGGGCGCGGCTTTCGGCGAGGCCCCGCTCGAGAAGCACGGCATCGAGGCGCATTTTCCCCCGCTTGCGGCCGGACCCGGCGTACCCTTTCCGGGCGCCGGGGGCGGGATCCGTGGGCAAGGACCGGCTCACCCGTCTTGAAGCACGAACCGGCGCCTGTCCGGGGCCGCGGTCCCGTCGGCCTCTTCGGGCGAGGGGCCGGCCCCGTTGACGGCCTTCGCGGCCTCGCCCAAGGCATGTCGCAGCCGGTTCAAACCCGCCCTCAGTCGATATCGGCGCTGACCTTGCCGAGAGCGCCCTGCGGACCCAGCATGATCTTGTCCACCTTGGCCTTGGCCTCGGAAAGCTTCGCCTCGCAGTGGCGTTTGAGGGCGGCGCCGCGCTCGTAAGCGCCGATCGCTTCGTTGAGCTTGACCTTGCCCTTTTCGAGCTCAGCCACGATCCTCTCGAGCTCGGAGAGCGCGTCTTCGAAGCTCATGGACGCGATGTCTTTCGGAATGGCGCCGGTCGAGGCGGTCTTGGCCATAAAATCTCCTGGGCTTGGCGCGAAGTTTAGGCCCGCCCGCCAACAAGGGCAAGCCGATCACTCCCGCGACTCCCCCATGAGGGCCCGCACATGGGCGCCGACCGAGGCCGCGAGCGCCCCAAGGTGGTAGCCCCCTTCGAGGGTCGAGACGACCCGGCCCTCGCAGCTCTCCGCGGCAAGGCGCAGGATTTCCCGCGTCGCCCAGGCGTAGTCCTCTTCCACGAGCCTGAGGCCCGCCAGCGGGTCGTCGGCATGGCCGTCGAACCCGGCCGAAATGAAGACGAAGTCGGGCTTAAACTCGCCGAGCGCCGGAAGGATCCGCTCGTCCATGGCGTGGCGGAACTCCAAAGATCCGGAATTCGGCGGCAACGGCGCGTTCACTATATTGCCCACCCCCCGTTCGCCGGCCGCGCCGGTTCCCGGATAGAGGGGGAACTGGTGCGTGGACGCATAGAACAGCCCGGCGTCATGTTCGAACATCGCTTGGGTGCCGTTGCCGTGATGGACGTCGAAATCGATGACGGCGACGCGCTCGAGCCCGTGGCTCTCACGGGCGTGGAGCGCCCCGATGGCGACGTTGTTGAAAAGACAGAATCCCATGGCGCGGCTTGGTTCCGCATGATGCCCGGGGGGACGCACGGCGCAAAAGGCGTTCGGCCCCTCGCCCGCCATCACCGCATCCACCGCGGCCGAGAGCGCCCCGGCGGCGCGCAAGGCCGCCTCGCCGGAGCCGGGCGAAAGCGACGTATCGGGATCGAGCGCGTAATGGCCGGCCTGAGGCACCGAGCCGAGTATCCGTTCCACATAGTCCCGCGGGTGGGCAAGGGTCAGTTGCTCGATCCCGGCGCGCGGGGCGTCGCGCCATTCGAGACCTTTGAGATCCTCGGCCCTCAGGGCCTCGAGCACGGCCGCAAGACGCGCCGGGCATTCCGGATGATAGGCGCCGGTCTCGTGCTCGAGGCAGGCCGGGTGGGTGAAAACCAGGGTGGTCATGGAATCATGACCGCTGTGCAATCCTCTCGCCTCAGACGCATGGCAGTCCAATCCAGCCGGCCCATTCTAGCCGGGCGCGGGAGGGACGCCACCAGAAGTTAGCGAAGAGTGGGGCTGCGCCCGCCCGGCCTGCGCCCTTACCCGTCCGCTAAGTCCCTTGAATATAAGTGAAAAACTCCTGTTGACAGGGCCCTCTTTTGCTTCACGATGATGGGAAGAATTGCGGTTTTTCGTAACCAACAGGGAATAGTCTGTTATTCTCACGGGAGAAACCGTCCCTAAGAATCGCAGACCCCATAAGGCCGATGAGTGTCGCGTTGAAAGTAGTCACGGCGGCGGCGCTCCTGTCAGCGACGCTTGCCCCCTTCGGGCCCGCCCTGGCGGCGA
>CBESNX010000231.1:0-2656 GCA_965531025.1 uncultured bacterium | reverse complement strand
TCCCTCGACCAGGCGCAGGCCCATCATCACCATCTCGTCGATGCGCTCGGCACGGCTCAGGGGGGCCTGTTCTTCCGTGCCGTGACCTTCGCTTTCGACCGCGAGGAGCCAGTCCTCGGGTCGGCGCCGCTTGCGGATCGCAACCGCCTCGTTGGCGACCCTCAGGCGTCCGTGGGCGCCGGGACCGATGCCGGCGTACTCCCCATAGCGCCAGTAAAGAAGATTGTGGCGGCACTCCTCGCCCGGGCGGGCGTGATTCGAAATCTCGTAAGCGAAAAGGCCCGCCGCCCCCAGGGTCTCGATGGTGGTTTCGTAAAGTCCGGCCGCAAGCTCCTCGCCGGGCAGGACGAAGGCGCCGCGATTGAAAGCGCCGAAGAACGCGGTGCCGCGCTCGATCGTGAGTTGGTAGAGGGAGATGTGTGAGGTTCCGAAATTGACCGCCTCGCGGAGCTCCTTGCGCCAGGCCCTCACACTCTGGCCGGGCCGGGCATAGATCAGGTCGAGGGAAACGCGGGAAAAGCGCCGCTGGGCGCACTCGAGCGCGCGAACGGCCTCGCTGCGGTCATGGCCCCTCCCGAGGAAGCCGAGATCCTCGTCGTTCAGCGCCTGAACCCCGAGAGAGAGGCGGTTGATCCCGGCGGCACGGAAGGCCTCGAACCGCGCCGCTTCGGAAGATGTGGGGTTGGCCTCGAGCGTGATCTCCAAGCCGGGCTCGGCGGGCCAGAGGGCGGACGCCCGCGTGATGATCGCGCCCGTGGTTTCCGGTTCCATGAGCGACGGCGTGCCGCCGCCGAAGAAGATGCTCCGCAGCCGCCGTCCGGGTATCAGCGCGGCGGTGTGCTCCAGTTCCTCGAAATAGGCTTGGCGCCAGCGCTTTTGATCGATGGCCGCGCGCACATGGCTGTTGAAGTCGCAATAGGGGCACTTGGAAAGGCAGAAGGGCCAGTGAACGTAAAGCCCGAAGGGCTCATCCGCACCCGCGGCCGCCGGCAAAAGTCCCGCCCCCGCGTTGCGGGACGGCAAGCCCGTTGCGATATCGCGGTGCGGTGCGGCAGCCATCGGGCTCAGGCCTTCTCGAAACAGGCGGCGACGAGCCGGTGGAAGGCGAGGCCGCGGTGACTGATGGCGGATTTTTCCCGGGGGTCCATCTCGCCGAAAGTGATCTCATGCCCGGCGGGGACGAAGATGGGATCAAAACCAAAGCCGCGCCGTCCCCGGGGCGGCCAGACGAGACGGCCGTCAACCCGCCCTTCGAAAATCTCGCAATGGCCGTCCGTGCCTTGGCGATCGGGCCAGCACAAAGCCAGCGCGCACAAGAAACTGGCCCGGCGGTCGGTCTTGCCGGCAAGCGCCCTTTCCACCCGTTCCATGGCGGCGGCGAAGTCCACCTTCGGGCCCGCCCAGCGCGCCGAGTGGATGCCCGGCGCCCCGTTGAGCGCCGCGATCGCGAGCCCGGAATCATCGGCGAGAGCCGGAAGGCCCGAAAGCGACGCCGCCACGGCGGCCTTGAGCTTCGCATTATCGCGGAAGCTTGCGCCGGTCTCTTGCGGCTCCGCGAGCCCGAGGTCCGCGGCCGAGATCACGCCGACCGCGACCGGGGCGAGCAGCTCGGCGATCTCGCGCACCTTGCCGGGATTGTGGCTCGCGATGACCAGCTTATCGCCCTGGAATTTACGCGCCATGGCCGCGATCCGCCACTCCCGACGCCCCCTTAACCAATCCCCAAGGCCTTCCGTTGCAGTGCGGTCAGCTCGGAGATGCCCTTGCGCGCGAGCGCCATCATGGCGTCGAACTGGGACTTGGAGAACGGCTTCCCCTCCGCCGAGCCTTGGATCTCGACGATTTTGCCGGCCCTGGTGAGGACGAAGTTGGTGTCCACCGTCGCGCGGCTGTCCTCGGCATAGTCGAGGTCGAGCACCGGCGTTCCGTCATACAAACCGCAGGATACGGCGGCCATCTGATCGGCCAGCGGCAGGGCATCGAGGACGCCGTCCTCGACCAGCCGGGCGAAGGCCAGGTGCAACGCCACGTAAGATCCGGTAATCGCCGCGGTGCGCGTGCCGCCGTCGGCCAGCAGCACATCGCAATCGATGCGAATCTGGCGCTCGCCCATGGCGGTGAGGTCGGTCACCGCCCTGAGGCTGCGCCCGATGAGGCGCTGAATTTCCTGGGTGCGGCCCGTCTGTCTGCCGCGGGCCGCCTCGCGGTCGGTGCGGGTTTCCGTGGAGCGGGGCAGCATGCCGTATTCCGCCGTCACCCAGCCGGTGCCGGTGTCGCGTAAGAAAAACGGCACGCGCCCTTCCAGGGTCGCGGTGCACAGCACGCGGGTGTCGCCAAAACGTGCGAGGCAGGAACCCTCGGCGTACTTGTTGGCGCCGGGCTCGAGGGTAACGGGGCGCAACTGGTCGGGGGCGCGTCCGGAGGGTCGCATGACGGGTTTCCACCTGGACCAGGTTGAGGTTCTCCAACGCGGCTGCGCCGGCAAGCGCCTGGGCTTGCCCTCAAGCTAACGCGGGGCGCATCCCGCGTCCAGTCCCGCCCTTGCCGCTGCCCGACCGGTGATGAAGGGATGGCGCTGGAAACCGGGCGCCGTTGACGCCCACAGGAGCGCTTACTAGAGCACTATCCGGCCAGATGGAATCAATTTGATGGCGGC
>CBESNX010000230.1:0-2657 GCA_965531025.1 uncultured bacterium | reverse complement strand
GGAGGTCGAGGCGGTCGACGAAGGCGTGCTCGGCAAGATCATCGTGGCGGAAGGCACGCAGGCCGTGCCGGTCAACCAGCCCATCGCGGTTCTACTCGAGAAGGGCGAGCACGCGTCCGCCCTCGAGAATTTCACCCTGTCCCGGGCGCCCGCGGCAGAGGCGCCGACGCCTGAATCGGCCGGAAACGCGCCCGCTTCCGCCGAAACCGCACCGGCGGCCGTCGCGCCGCCCGAACCCGCGGCGCCGGTCGAAGACGTCGAGGAAGAGGCCTACGGGAGCAGCGCGAGCACGACCGTGCGCAGGGCGCTGCGCGACGCCATGGCCGAGGAAATGCGCCGCGATGACAGCGTGTTCCTGATCGGCGAGGATGTCGCCGAATACCAGGGCGCGTACAAGGTGAGCCAGGGGCTGCTCGATGAATTCGGCCCGCGGCGCGTGATCGACACGCCGATCACCGAACACGGGTTCGCGGGCCTCGGCATCGGCGCGGCGTTTTCGGGCCTGCGCCCCATCGTCGAGTTCATGACCTTCAACTTCGCCATGCAGGCCATGGACCAGCTCATCAACTCGGCGGCGAAGACCCGCTACATGTCGGGCGGGCAGATGGAATGCCCCATCGTATTCCGCGGGCCCAACGGCGCCGCCGCCGGCGTCGCCGCCCAGCACTCGCAATGTTACGCAAGCTGGTACGCCCATATCCCGGGGCTCAAGGTCATCGCGCCTTATGCCGCGGGCGACGCCAAGGGTCTTTTGAAGTCCGCGATTCGCGATCCCAACCCGGTGATCTTCCTCGAACACGAGATCCTCTACGGGCGCAAATTCGAGGTCCCCGACGATCCCGACTTCGTGGTTGCCATCGGCCAGGCGCGCATCGTGCGCCAGGGCGCCGACGTCACCGTGACCGCTTTCTCCCTCATGGTCGAGCACGCGCTCGCGGCGGCGGAGGCTCTCGCCGAAGAGGGGATCGACGCGGAGGTCATCGATTTCAGGACCCTAAGGCCGCTCGATACCGCCACCGTCCTCGCCTCCGTGCAAAAGACCAACCGGCTGGTCTCGGTCGAGGAGGGTTGGCCCTATGCCGGCATCGGCTCGGAGATCGCGGCCGCTGTCATGGAACAGGCCTTCGATTATCTTGATGCGCCGGTGGCGCGGGTTACGGCCGCGGACGTGCCGCTGCCTTACGCGGCCAATCTGGAGCGCCTCGCCCTGCCGCAGCCTGAAAATATCGTGGCTGCGGTGAGGGACGTCTGTTACCGCTCGTAATCGAAGCTTCAGCGCAGGCTGCATGCGGCCGCCCGAGGGAAAGCAAATCATGCCGATCAAGATTCTGATGCCGGCGCTCTCGCCGACCATGACCGAAGGCAATCTCGCCAAATGGCTCAAGCAGGAGGGCGATGAGATTCGCGCCGGCGACGTCATCGCCGAGATCGAGACCGACAAGGCGACCATGGAGGTCGAGGCGGTCGACGAAGGCGTGCTCGGCAAGATCATCGTGGCGGAAGGCGCCGAGGGTATCGAGGTCAACGCGGTCATCGCGCTCATGCTGCAAGAGGACGAGAACCCTTCGGCCCTCGAGGAAGCCGTGAAGGCCCTCGAGGCGGCCCCCGCCAAGGCGGCCGCGCCGGCGCCGGAACCCGAAGCGGCGGCCCGGCCCGCCGCCGCCAAACCGGCGCCGAAGCTGGCCGTGGTCCCCACCGTCCCGGCGCCCGGGCCCAAGCCGGAACGGCCGGGCGGGCGCATTTTCGCATCGCCCCTGGCCCGGCGCCTGGCGAAGGAGGCGGGGCTCGATCTCAAACTGATCGGGGGAACCGGCCCCCACGGCCGCATCGTCAAGGCCGATGTCGAGGCGGCGCTTTCGACCGGCGCCGCCCGCGCCGCGCCCGGCGGCGGCATCATGGCGGGGGCGGGTGCGGCCTTCGCGCCCGCCGCGCACACCGTGGTTCCCCTTACCACCATGCGCAAGGTGATCGCCTCGCGCATGTCCGAGTCGATGCGCGCGGCGCCGCACTTCTTCGTCACCATCGACTGCGACATCGACGAGCTTCTCGGCCTGCGCGAAGAGCTCAACGAGCTTGCCGAGGCGTACAAACTCACGCTCAACGACTTCGTCATCCGCGCCGCCGCGCTCACATTGTTGGAGACGCCCGAGGCCAACGCCGCGTGGAGCGAGGAGGGCGTCCTGCAATTCGACGCCGCCGACATCTCCGTGGCCGTGGCCACCGAGGGCGGCCTGATCACGCCGATCATCCGCAGCGCCGAGAAAAAGGGGTTGGCGGTGATTTCCGGCGAGATGAAGGAGCTGTCGGCGCGCGCCCACGAGAACAAGCTCACGCCCGAGGAGTACCAGGGCGGCACCTTCACCGTCTCCAACCTCGGCATGTTCGGCGTGCGCGAATTTACCGCCATCATCAATCCGCCGCAGGCCTGCATCCTGGCCGTGGGCGCCGGCGAGGAGCGCCCGGTCGCGGTGGACGGGGAGCTCCTGATCGCCACCGTCATGAGCTGCACGCTGTCCTGCGATCACAGGGTCGTCGACGGCGTCATCGGCGCCCGGTTCATGGCCGGGTTCAAGACCCTGATCGAACACCCCGTGCGACTGCTGCTCTAGAGCACTATCCGGCCAGATGGAATCAATTTGATGGCGGCAAATCGGTTT
>CBESNX010000229.1:0-2660 GCA_965531025.1 uncultured bacterium | reverse complement strand
GGTCGTTGTCGCCGAAGCGGATCTCGTTGGTCGCGACCGTGTCGTTCTCGTTGATCACCGGCACGGCGCCCAGGCGCAACAGGGTGTCAATCGTGTTCCGCGCATTGAGGTAGCGCCGGCGCTCCTCTTTGCCCATGCCGTGCGCGCCGGTGTCCTCGAAGGTGAGCAACACCTGGGCGACGGAGATGCCGCGCTTTGCCAGCGCCTCCAAATAGGCGTGGGCCAGTTTGATCTGCCCGGTCGCGGCCGCCGCTTGCTTTTCCTCGAGCTTGAGCGCGCCGCCCTTGAGCCCCAGATGCTGCCGGCCGACCGCGATGGCGCCCGACGAGACCAGCACCACCTCGCGGCCCAACTTTTTCAGGGCCGCGATATCCGCGGCGAGCGCGCCGAGCCACTTGCTCCTGATCGCGCCGCGCGCCTCATCGGCGAGCAGGGTGGAGCCGACCTTGACCACCAGCCGCCTGGCGTCATCGAGCCGGTGAACGGTATCGCGCTTGGCCTTGGCCCTCATGGCGCGTAAGCCCTCCTCTCGGGCGTTCCGGGCGCCGGCGACTGCTGCTCGCGCCTTTCCCTGATTTTCGCGAAAAGCGCGCCCAGCACCTCCTTGACCCCCTCGCCGGTGGCCCCGGAGACCTTCATGACCGCGCCCGAGCCGGCCTCGAGGCCGGCGGCCCCGGCGAGGGAGTCGCGCCTGGCCTCGATCTCCTCGGGCGCCAGCAGATCGCACTTATTCAGCGCGACGATCTCGGCCTTTTCCGCGAGCGCGTGGCCGTATTGGGAAAGCTCGCGGCGCACGGTCCGATAGGCCCCGGCGACGTCGTCTAAGGTTGCGTCCACGAGATGCAGGAGCACGCCGCAGCGCTCGATGTGGCCCAGGAACCGGTCGCCCAGCCCCGCCCCTTCATGGGCCCCTTCGATCAGTCCCGGAATGTCGGCCAGCACGAACTCCTCGTCGTCCACGAAGACCACGCCGAGCTGGGGCCAAAGGGTGGAGAAGGGGTAATCGGCGATCTTGGGCCGGGCGCGGGAGGCCGCGGCGAGGAAGGTCGACTTGCCGGCATTGAAAAGGCCGATGAGACCCGCATCCGCGAGGAGCTTCAGGCGCAGCCACAGCCAGCGCTCTTGCCCGGTCCCGCCCGGATCGGCGCGCCGCGGCGCCCGGTTGGTGGACGATTTGTAATGGACGTTCCCGAACCCGCCCTTGCCGCCCCGGGCGAGCGCGATGCGCTGGCCGGGCCGGGTCAGGTCGGCGAGGAGGGTTTCGTTGTCCGCCTCGAAAATCTGCGTGCCGACCGGCAGCTTGACGACGACGTCATGCCCATCCGCGCCCGTGCGGTTGCGGCCCGAGCCGGGGCGGCCCTGCTTGGCCTTGAAGTGCTGCTGAAAGCGGAAGTCGATCAGGGTGTTGAGACCCGGCACGCATTCCGCGATCACGTCGCCGCCGCGCCCGCCGTCGCCCCCGTCGGGGCCGCCGAACTCGATGAACTTCGCGCGGCGGAAGCCGACGCGGCCGGCCCCGCCGTCACCGCTCTTCACGTAAATCTTGGCCTGGTCCAGAAATTTCATGGCGCGGGCTCCGAGGGCGCCGTTCCAAGAAACAAGGGGAATGGCCAGCCATTCCCCTCATCGCTCAAGAAACGGCGGGAAATATTTTAGAGCGCCGGCTCCACCGACACAAAGGTGCGCCCCTTCGCCTTGCGCTGGAACTTCACCTTGCCGGGCGCTATGGCGAAGATCGTGTGGTCCTTGCCCAGCCCCACGTTTTCGCCGGGGTGGAACTTCGTGCCGCGCTGGCGCACCAGGATGTTGCCGGGGAGCACGTTCTCGCCACCGAACTTCTTGATGCCCAGCCGGCGGCCGATGGAGTCGCGGCCGTTGCGGGATGAACCGCCTGCCTTTTTGTGAGCCATCACTTCTTCTCCTCGGATTCCTTCCGTGCCCTGGGCGCCGCCTTCTTCTTCGCGGGCCGGGCCTTGGCGGCGGTCTTCGCCTTGGCCGCCGGCGCCGCCTTCTTCTTCGCCGCCTGCGCCTTCTCCTTAGGCTTTGCCGCGGCCTTCGCCTTGGGTTCGGCCTTGGGCGCCGCCGCCTTCTTTTCGCCCGGCAGGATGCCGGTAATGCGCAACACGGTCAAGGCCTGGCGGTGGCCCTTCTTGCGGCGGTAGTTGTGGCGGCGCTTCTTCTTGAAGACGATGATCTTGTCTCCGCGGGTCTGTTCGAGCACCGTCGCGGTGACCGACGCCCCTTCGAGGAGGGGCGTGCCGAACGTCGTGTCCTTGCCGGCGCCGATGGCAAGCACGTCCGTGAGCTCGAGCGGAGATCCCTCATCGCCTGTCAGCTTCTCGACGACGATGACGTCGTCCCTGGCGACCTTGTACTGCTTTCCGCCCGTCCGGATGACCGCGAACATGTCCATAACCGTCAAGTGTTTTCAGGGAAGCGGGCGGGCCCACGCGATTGCCGCAAATATAGTCACGGGCGGCGGTATGTCAATGATTTTGGCGGTTTTTGCCCCTTCGGCGGCCTCGGGGGCGCGCCTCACCCGGCAAGGCCCGGGCGGTCCTCGAAGGGTCCTGCAAGTTCGCGGCTTTGTCGGCGCTTTCGGTCTCTCATTTCCTTCTTCTCGTTTCGCGGGGGGGCGGCGGCATGGGGGTTCGGGGCGC
>CBESNX010000228.1:0-2703 GCA_965531025.1 uncultured bacterium | reverse complement strand
AGGGCGGGGCGGCGGTTGACAGGGAACGGCGGCTCGCGCATGTTCTGTGCCATCCCGCACCCTCCGAAGTTCACGACATCGGGATGAGCTACGACAATCTGCAAACGGTCATCGACGCGGCCTGGGAAGCGCGCGGTACCGTCACGCCCGAAACCGGGGGCGAGCTGCGCGACGCCGTGGAAGCGACGCTCGACGCCCTCGATTGCGGCGAGTTGCGCGTCGCCGAAAAGATCGACGGCGCATGGCGCGTCCGCCAGTGGGTCAAGAAGGCCGTGATGCTTTCGTTCAGGCTTTACGACATGGTCCCGATACCCGGCGGGCCGACGGACCCCGAGCGGGGCGGGGCCTCCTGGTTCGACAAGCTGCCCTCGAAATTCGCCGGCTGGGACGATAAGCGCTTCCGCGAAGCGGGCTTTCGCGCCGTGCCGAACTGCGTGGTGCGGCGCTCGGCCCATATCGCGCCCGGCGCGATCCTGATGCCCTGTTTCGTCAACCTCGGGGCCTACGTCGGCAGCGGCACCATGGTGGATACCTGGGCCACCATCGGCTCGTGCGCCCAGATCGGCAAGAACTGCCACATTTCCGGCGGCGTCGGCATCGGCGGCGTGCTCGAGCCCCTGCAGGCGGACCCCGTCATCGTCGAGGACGACTGCTTCATCGGCGCGCGCAGCGAGATCGCCGAAAGCGTCATCGTCGAGACCGGCGCGGTCATCTCCATGGGGGTCTTCATCGGCGCCTCCACCAAGATCGTCAACCGCGTGACCGGCGAGGTGCACCGGGGCCGGATTCCGGCCTATTCGGTGGTGGTGCCGGGGACGCTTCCGGCCAAGGACCTGCCGGACGGAAGCCCGGGGCCGGCTCTCTATTGCGCCGTCATCGTCAAGCAGGTGGACGAGAAGACCCGCGCCAAAACCTCGATCAACGATCTGCTGCGCGAATGACGTCGCTCACCGAGCCCCTCGAACTTGCCCGGGCGCTGATCCGCCGCCCCTCCGTCACGCCCGAGGACGCCGGCGCCCTTGACGTGCTCCAGGAAGCCTTGGAAAAGCTCGGCTTCACCTGCCATCGCCTGGTCTTCTCGCAAGCGGGCGCGGCGGACGTCGGCAACCTGTATGCGCGCCTCGGCGAGAGGACGCCCAATTTCTGCTTCGCCGGGCACACCGACGTGGTGCCCGTCGGCGATCGCGCCAGCTGGACCGTCGATCCCTTCGGCGCCGAGGTCATCGACGGCGCGCTTTACGGCCGCGGCGCGGCCGACATGAAAGGCGCGATCGCCAGCTTCGTGGCGGCGCTCGCGCGCTTCCTCGCCGAGCGCGGCGACGGTTTCGAGGGCTCCATCAGCCTGCTGATCACGGGCGACGAGGAGGACCTTGCCATCAACGGCACGGCCAAGGTCCTGAAATGGCTGAAAGAGCGGGGCGAGACCCTCGATGCGTGTCTCGTGGGGGAGCCGACCAACCCGTCGAGGCTGGGCGAGACGATCAAGATCGGCCGGCGCGGGAGCCTGGTGGGCCGACTCACGGTCTACGGAACCCAGGGACATTCGGCCTATCCGCACCTCGCCGACAACCCGATCCCGCGGTTGCTCCGGATGCTCACGGCGATCACCGCCGAGGCGCTCGATGGCGGCACGGCGCACTTCGAGGCCTCGAGCCTCGAGATCACCGCCATCGACACCGGCAATAGGGCGTCCAACATCATCCCGGCGCGGGTCTTATGCGCGTTCAACATCCGCTTCAACGACCTGCACAGCTCCGAGTCCCTGACCAAATGGCTGCGCGAAAGCTTCGATGAGGCCGGCGGGCGCTATGAGCTCGAGATGCACGTCACCGGCGAAGCGTTTCTGTGCCCGCCGGGGGATTTAAGCGCTCTCGTCGCCAACGCGGTCGCAAGGACCGTGGGAGTGACGCCGGAGCTTTCCACCTCGGGCGGGACGTCGGACGCCCGTTTCATCCACCACGCCTGTCCCGTGGCCGAGTTCGGCCTCATCGGCGAGACCATGCACAAAGCCGACGAAAGGGCGGCGCTCAGCGATCTCGAGGCGCTCGCCGACATTTACAAGGCCGTGCTCGACGACTATTTCCCGCGGCCATGATTACGGCGCGCGAGGCGACGTTCGCGCTTTACGGGGCCTACCGCCTGGCGCGGGTGGACCCGGGGGGGCTCGGCTACTTCGACGCCACCATCGAGGGCTTCTGGCGCTCGTTCTACGCCGCCCTGCTCGTCGCGCCGGCCTACGTCATCGTTTTGGCTCTCGACCTTGGCGCGCGCCCGGCGGCCGCCGGGCCGGCGAGGCTCGTTTTGGTGGAAGGGATCGCCTATGTCATCAGCTGGACGGCCTTTCCGCTGGCGATGGTGTATTTCGCACAGAAGCTCGACCGCGGCCGTCATTACATCCGCTACATCGTCGCCCACAACTGGGCCGCTGTTTTGGCAATGGCCGTGCTCCTTCCGGTCACGGCCGTCGCCGCGAGCGCCGCGGCGGCGGAGGCGCTGCGGCTCCTGGCGATCATCGCGATATTCGTCTATCAGTGGTACATTGCGCGCACCGCACTCGAGATCACCGGCGGGCAGGCCGCGGCGGTCGTGGTCCTGAGTCTGATTCTGGACATTTTCGTGGCCGTCATCGCCAGCGGGATGCTGCGCGGTCCGGCGGCCTGAGCCCGACCCGCCGCGTGCCGGTCCCTAGAGCACTATCCGGCC
>CBESNX010000227.1:0-2745 GCA_965531025.1 uncultured bacterium | reverse complement strand
CGCAAAATCATCCCGGTCAAATGGTTCCATCTGGCCGGATAGTGCTCTAAGGACTGGCGCGCGCCTCGCCATATGGGGCATACTTGGCGCGCTTTCGGCGGATTGGCCCACGCACGTATTCGGCACCATGACCAGCCCGACCCCAATGTTCTATTCCTCGCGGCTCAGGCCCTGTCCCTACCTGCCGGACCGGCGCGAGCGCACCGTCGCCACGAAGCTCGCCGGTTCCGGGGCCAGGGACCTCTACGACATCGCCTCCCGCACGGGTTTCCGGCGCAGCCACGACATCCTTTACCGGCCCGCCTGCCCGGAGTGTGACGCCTGCGTGCCGGTCCGCGTGCTGGCAAGGGAATTCGAGACCAGCAAGTCGATGCGCCGGGTGCTCGCGGTCAACGCCGATGTCGAATGCGGCGATGTCGAATTCAGTGAACGACCGCCGCGCGCGAGCGAAGAGCAGTATCGGCTGTTCATGCGATATTTGTGGGCACGCCATGGCGATGGCGGCATGCACCGGATGGACTTCGAGGACTACCGGGCCATGGTCGAGGACAGCCCGGTGCAAACGGCGCTCGCGGAGTTCCGCACGCCCGCGGGCGCCCTCGTGGGCGCGCTGCTCGCCGATAGGCTCGGCGACGGGTTGTCCGCGGTCTACAGCTTCTTCGATCCCGAGCTCTCCAGGCAGAGCCTTGGCACCTACATGGTGCTGTGGCTGATCGAGCGGGCGCGAAGGCTCGATCTCCCTTACGTCTATCTCGGCTACTGGATCGCCGAGAGCCCCAAGATGGCTTACAAGGCGCGCTTCCGGCCGCTGGAAGCGCTGCGGCCCGAGGGGTGGCGGGCGCTCGAGGGCTGAAAGGCTCGCCGCCAAGCCCCTCAGCCGAAGCGGTTGCTGCGCGGAAAACCGGCCGGCGGCGGGCGGCCGGCCTGGGCGCGCTTGCCCCACCAGGGCTTGAGATTGGTTTCCGTGCGGGTGCGCTCGCCGGTGCGCCAGGAAAGCCCGCGCGAGGAGTCGAAGACCTTGATGTCGGCAAGCCCGCCTTGGCGGTACCTCTGCAGCATGACGCCGCGGCCCCGGCCCAGGGTGGGAAGCTCGCCAAGCTTGAACACCAGAAGCTTTCGGTTCTCCCCCAGCACCGCGACGGCATCGCCCTCGGCGGGCACGCAGGCCTGGGCCTCCACATTACCCTTCACGTTCAGGACCTGCTTGCCGCCGCGGGTCCGGGCGATGACGTGGTCTTCCTCGACGATGAAGCCGCGCCCGTCGCTTGCCGCCACCGCGAGCTTGCCGCCGGGCCGGTGCACCAGCACGCGGATAACGTCATGGTCGTTGCCGAGGTCGATCATCAGGCGCACCGGCTCGCCATGGCCGCGGCCGGGCGGCAGATTGGCGCAGCCGAGCGTGTAGAAACGGCCGTTGGTGGCGAAGATCAACAGCTTGTCGGTGGTCCCGGCATAAAGCACGAACTTCGCCTTGTCGCCCTCCTTGTACTTGACCTCCGAAACATCCGAGAGATGCCCCTTGAAGGCCCGGAGCCAGCCCTTGGCCGAGCACACCACGGTGATGTCCTCGCGCGCCACCGTCTCATCGAGCGGCACGACGCCGGCGCCGGGCGGGGTGCGGATTTCGGTGCGGCGCCGGCCGATCCCGGCCTTACCCCCGAAGCGCTCGCCGATCTCCTTGATCTCCCGCGCGATCACGTTTAAGCGCCGCGCCTCGTCCTCGAGCAGGCCCCTCAGATCCTCGCGCTCGGCGCTCAAGGCCTCGAACTCCCCGCGGATCTCGGCCTCGTCGAGCTTCCGCAACCGCCTGAGGCGCATATTGAGGATGGCCTCGGCCTGCGCCTCACTCAGCTTCAAGGCCTTCATCAACGCAAGCCTGGGCTCGTCTTCGGCGCGGACGATGCGGATCACCTCGTCGAGATTCGCGTAGGCGGCGAGATACCCTTCGAGCACCTCGAGCCTGGTGCCGATCCGGCCCAGGCGATGGCGGGTGCGGCGCTCCAAAACCACATGGCGGTGGTCGAGGAACGCCTGCAGCACCTCGCGGAGGTTCATCACCCTCGGGCTCTGGTCGGCATCGAGGACGTTCATGTTGAAACCGACGCGGACCTCGAGGTCGGTCTGGCGGAACAGCGATTCCATCACCGTCTCGGGGGCGACGCTCGACCTCCCGGGCTCGAGAACGAGCCGCACCTCGTCCGCCGATTCGTCGCGGACGCCGCTCAAGAACGGCAGCTTCTTCGCCTCCAGAAGCGCGGCGATCCTTTCCACCAGGCGCGATTTCTGGACCTGGTAGGGAATCTCGGAAACGACGATCCGGTAAGGCCCGCCGTCCGGCTCCTCCACCGCCCAGCGGGCGCGCAGGCGGAAGCTGCCGCGTCCGGAATCGTAGGCCGCGATGATGTTTTCGCGCGTCTCGGCGAGCACGCCGCCGGTCGGGAAATCGGGCCCGGGCATCCGTTCGCACAACGTGGCCGTGGCGGCCTTCGGATGTTCGAGGAGATAGAGAGCCGCATCGCAAATCTCGCCCACATTGTGGGGCGGGATGCTGGTGGCCATGCCGACGGCGATTCCGGTGGCGCCGTTGGCGAGCAGATTCGGGAAGCTCGCCGGCAGCACCACCGGCTCGCTGTCTTCCCCGTCATAGGTGGGGCGGAAGTCGACCGCGTCCT
Organism: uncultured bacterium; assembly: GCA_965531025.1. Taxonomy (GTDB): domain Bacteria; phylum Pseudomonadota; class Alphaproteobacteria; order SMXQ01; family SMXQ01; genus CBESNX01. The sequence continues at coordinate 73 of CBESNX010000227.1, read as the reverse complement.
CGTCGATGCCCGCCAAGAGCGTCCAGGCCACCTCGGTCAGGCGCGCTTCGGTGTAGCGCATGGCGGCGGCGGC
>CBESNX010000226.1:0-2746 GCA_965531025.1 uncultured bacterium | reverse complement strand
CGCCTGATCGAGGTCCAGTCGGGAAGCTACCTTGGCGAGGACGACATCGTCCGCTGGGACGATATCTACGGGAGGACGTGACCCGGCCCCTTGGCGGCCCGTCCCCGGCGCCGCTTCAACTTCAATCACGACCCCTGGCGGTTTGCTCCCGCTCTCGGACCGGTAACTGACGCCGGTCTGGAACAACCGCCGTTTGTGCGGCAGCCTTTTTTCGGCAGGGGACCCGGCAGGCGAGCGATCTGGCGGGAGCGGCGCCGCAACCGGCGGGCGGATAGAGGATGCCTTTCGGATATGCGAAACGAGTCTCGCTCTGTACCTCGTACGCGCTCATTCCTTCGCGCCGAGGACCTCATTGACCAACGCCAGCAACTTGCCCAGACGAATCGGCTTCGGAAGCGCGTGTTCTATGCCGAACTTTTGCGCGATTCTGAGGACTTGAATGTTGCCGATTCGCCCGCCGCCGGAAATGGCGATGATCTTGACCTCCGGGTCGTAGTGGCGGAGCTCGGCGGCGGCCTGGATGCCTTCCTTCTCCGGCATGATGAGATCCATGAGCACGAGATCCACCGAGTCCTCCTTATAGAGCTCGACGCCTTCCCTGCCGTCGGCGGCTTCCACCACGTCATATCCGGCCGGTTCCAGCATCCGCCGCAGCGTCTTGCGGATGGGCTCATCATCGTCGACGATCAGAATGCGTGCCATAGCTGCACCTTCACTTGGTTTCCGGCACCCGCCACGGCGGGGCCGGTGAGATTGACGAATTTAGCCCGCACCATTTCCCGTTCTGCCCGCGCTCTCGCCGCAGGCCAGCATCGGCGCCTGGTTTGCCAGGGCCTCGGGGGCCGCCTCGCCCGCGGACAAGGCGGCATGGTCCTTCCCCTCCCAGGGGGGAAAGTAGAGCTCGAACGTCGTCCCCCGCCCCGGCTCGCTCGCTACGGTGATCGCGCCGCCGTGGGTCGTGACGATGCCGTGGACGACCGAGAGCCCCATGCCCGTTCCCTTGCCGACCTCCTTGGTCGTGAAGAAGGGGTCGAAGATCAGCCCCATGGTTTCCTCGTCCATGCCGCAGCCATTGTCGTTGACCCGCAGCTTCAGGTAACGCCCCGGCTCCAGTGTGCTGTGTCCGGCCGCAAGCTCGTCCGTCACCTCCACCACGCCGAGCGTCACCTCCAGCACGCCGCCCTTCGCCCCCATGGCGTCGGCGGCGTTCGAGCCCAAATCCATCATCACCTGGTGGATCTCGGTCGCATTGCCGAGGATGGTGCCCGCGCGCTTGTCGATGTGCTGGCGAAGCTCGATGGTCGTCGGCAGCGTCGCCCGCAGCAGCTTCGATGCCTCGCTCACGACATGGTGAAGCTCGATGGGGTGACGCTTGGGCTCCTCGGCGCGGCTGAAGGCGAGAATCTGCTCTACCAGTTGCGCGCCACGCTCGCAGGCCTCGAGCACCTCCTCCAGGTTGCTTCGCCACTCGCTCTTCGCCGGCACCTCGGCCATGGTGAGTTCCGTGAGCCCCATGATGGGGACGAGCAGGTTGTTGAAATCGTGGGCGATACCGCCGGCCAGCCGGCCCAGGGCCTCCATCTTGTGGGCGTGGCGCAGCTCCTGCTCGCGCCGCTTGAGTTCGGTGATGTCGGTCCGAATGCAGACGGTGCCGCCTTCCGAGGTCTTGCGTTCGAACACCTGCGTCCAGCGGCCGTCGGCATGTTGCTGCTCGATCACCTCCCCCGGATAGCGAAACCGGTCAAGGCGTTCGCGCACCCACTCTTCCTCGCGGCCGAGGGCGGCGACCGGCAGTCCCTTTTCGGCCCTGGCCCTGGCCCTGACGATATCCTCGAAGCGGGCGCCGACGACGAGCATGCCGGCGAGTTCGGGAAAGAAATCACGGGTCTTACTGTTCCACAGCACCAGGCGTTCGTCGGCGCCGTACAGCATGAAGGAAGCGGGAATGCTCTCGATGGCGTCGATCAGACGTAAATGGGCCGCGCCCGCCCGCTCTTCCGCCCGCTTGCGCTCGCGGCGCACCTGGGCGTCGGCCATTTCGCGTGCGACGGCGGGGACCAGGCGTGCAAGCTTGTCCTTCAGGATGAAGTCATGGGCGCCAGCCTTCATCACCTCCGCCGCCTTTTCCTCGCCAATCACGCGCGAAACGAGAATGAAGGGGAGGTCGAGGCCGGCAATCTTCATCAACCTCAAGGCGGCCTGGGCGCTGAAGTTCGGCAATCTGTAATCGCAAAGGATCGCATCCCACGTTCCCTTGCCGAGCGCGGCGCTCATGGCGTCGGCATCCTCGACCCGTTCGCATGCCGGCTCGAAGCCGCCGCGGCTGAGCTCGCGCAGCAGCAAGCGGGCATCGTCCTCTGAATCCTCGACGATCAGTACACGTAAAGGCTTGCCCATTGACATTCACCGACCATCGGGCGGTGGCTCGTTCAGAAAGACCCAGTAGAGGCCCAGTTGAGTGATTGCCTGTAAAAGCCCGCCGTACTCGATGGGCTTGCAAACGTAGCTGTTCACCCCCAATTCATAGCCGCGGAGGACGTCGCTCTGCTCGCCCGACGAAGTGAGGATGACCACGGGGAGCCGCTTCGTCCGATCGTCTCCGCGAATGCGCTCCAACACCTCGAGTCCGTCGATCTTGGGCAGTTTCAGATCGAGGAGGGTTAAGACCGGCTTAACGGGCCCGCGCGCCGCATAAACGCCGGTCCCGAAGAGACAGTCCAGCGCCTCGACGCCGTCATGGGCCACC
>CBESNX010000225.1:0-2854 GCA_965531025.1 uncultured bacterium | reverse complement strand
CCACTTGGTTTCCAGATCGCGATCGAAGATCAACGCCTCGTCGGCCGGCGCGTGAAGCCAGCCATTGGCCTGAATCTCCGCGTCCAGCTGACCCTGCCCCCAGCCGGCATAGCCCAGCGCAAGCAGGTTCAGCCGCGGCCCGTTGCCACTGGCGATGTCCTTCAGAACCTCCATCGTGGCCGTCAGGCCCACGTCCTTGTCGACCATCATGGTCCCCTTCTGGACGTAGTCGGCCGAATGGAGGACGAAGCCCCGTCCGGATTCCACCGGCCCGCCGAACAACACCTGGATCGTATCGTCAACACCCGTCACGTCGATGTTGAGCTGTCTCAAGAGGTCGGGGAAGGTCAGGGTTTCGATCTGCCGATTCACCACCAGTCCCATCGCCCCGTCGTCGGTGTGGGCGCACACATAAACGACCGCGTGGGCGAAACGGGGATCGTTCATCTGCGGCATGGCGATGAGCAACTGCCCCGTGAAGTAACCAGCTTGCGATTCCTGCGGTGGCATTTCCCGATCCAGATGTGCTGTTCCCACACGCACCTCGAAACATCATAGCAGAATTTGGTGAATGAAACCGGGGGATTTGCCGTAAAAGGGCCTTGGGGCTTTCTGGGAAAGGGATTTTTTGGATTTCAGTCCCTTGTTTCCTCCTCGGCTCGGAAGGACGCGCCAAGAGAATTCGGTGCGGAGTGCGCGCACGACCCGGCCCGGCGCGCAAGCCGGTTTTCATTCCGCGATCGGTCGAACTTTCGCCGCAGCCCGCTCCGACCGCGGCGCCGCGGCGAAAATTGGCGGAGCGGGCGGTAAGGACCGGGAACCGGGGCGGGATCGAGGCCGGCCACTGACGCCATCCCAACCGGCTCCGCCTTGCGCGGGGCCTTTCCCTTCTGGCGGCGCCTCGCCCATTGGGTTACGCTCTCTCGGTACGACGGGGAGTGGGCCTTGCAATGCCACGCATTTGCCGCCGCCCTTCCGACCGGCCCGGCCGCGGTCTTGCGGGCTCGATCATCATCGGCCGCTTCCTCGGAGAGCGTGAACCGTGGCGATGAGGGCGAAGGGTGACGCGCCGGGCGCGTTCTGGCGTATCGCCACGGCCGGCGTATTCTTTCAAGGCGGCGCGGCCGCGGTGGATACGGGCACGATCGTCGCCGCTCTGGTGCACGGGCTCACCGGCAGCCCGGTGGCGGTCGGCGCGGCCGCCGCGATCTCGCGCTGCGGCTGGTTGTTGCCGCAACTGTTCGTGGCCCACGCCGCGCAAGGCTTGAGCCGGCGGATGCCCCTTTACATGCTCGGCGCCTTCGGACGGGCGGGCTGCCTGCTGGCGCTCGGCGCGTTCCTTTGGCTTGGCGAGAACGCGCGTTTGACGCCCACCGTGGCCATCTTCTTCGTTTTGTGGACGCTCTACGCCTTCGTCGGCGGAATCGTCGCGGTCCCGTACAACGACATCGTCGCTCGCGCGATCCCCTCGGACCGGCGCAGCCGCCTTTTGGCGCTGCGTTTCTTCGGCGGCGGTTTGCTGGCGTTGCTCGTGGCCGTCGTCGCGAACCGGGCGCTCGAGCGGCTTGCCTTTCCCGATGGTTACGCTGCGGTTTTGATGTTTGGGGCGATCCTGCTTTTGCTTTCGGCGGTCTCCTTCGTTTCAGCCGGCGAACCACCTGCCAGGCGCTCGCGGTTCCGGACATCCTTCCACCGCTTTCTGATCGCCGGCGTCGATGTCCTGAAAGGCGACCGACGCTTTCGCTCCTTTCTTGGCGCGCAGTGGCTCGGCGGCGCGGTTTCCATGGCGTTGCCGTTCTACGTATTGCAGGCGAAGGGCGCCGCGATCCTGGAACAGGACGTCGCCGTGCTGATTGCCGCGCAGACCGCAGGCGCTCTCATCTCCAATCCGTTCTGCGGATGGTGGGGCGACCAGCGCGGCAAGCTGAGTCTTTTGCGACTGACGGCGGCCGCCGGCACACTGGCGCCCGGTCTCACCTTGCTTTGGTTGGCATTCGGGACGCCCGGCCGGCTGCAGGCGCTGGTGTGGTTCGCCTTGGTGTTCGCTGTGCTTGGCGCCGTCGAAAACGGCAGGACGATCGCCCAGCTCGGCTATTTGATGGAGATATCCCCGGACGACCGGCGACCGGCCTACAGCGGCTATTTCAACGTCCTCGCGGCACCGGCGTCGTTGCTGCCGATCGCCGCCGCGGCGCTGGCCGAGGTTGCATCCTTTGCAACCGTATTCGCCATCAGCCTGATCGCCGCGCTGATGCAAATGCGACTGCTTTACCGGCTGCCCCTTGATGAGGGGCGTGGCGCGACATGAACCGCGCGCGGTGGCTCATGACCAAGCTCCGTTACCGGATGCACGGTCTCCGGCTTGCCGGTGCGCGGGAGGACGAGGTGTGGTACTTTGCCTTCGGCGCCAACATGCACGACAGCGCCTTCCGCGGGCGGCGAAAGATGCGGCCGCTGGAATGGCGGCCCGGGCGAGTCCGCGGCTACCGCTTGCGCTTTAATCTCGAAGGGCGGCCGAAGGGCAAGGCCGCGCCCGCCAATATTTCCGCCGACCCGGACGCGGAGGTTTGGGGCGTGCTTTACCGGATCACCGGGGCGGACCAGGTCCATCTCGACTCCACCGAGGGCGTGCCCGGCCGGCGCTACCGGCATCTGTGGGTCGAGGCCGAGGACATCGACGCCAGGCGGTTGCCGGCCTTCACCTACATCGCCGACGGCAAGGAAACCGACGGGCGTCCCTCGCTCCGCTACATCACGTTGTTGCGCGAAGGGGCACGGGCCCACGGCCTGCCGCGGCACTACATCGAGTTCCTCGAGAGCGTCCGACCCGCCGAGTGAACCGCACGCCGGCGCG
>CBESNX010000224.1:0-2861 GCA_965531025.1 uncultured bacterium | reverse complement strand
CCCCAGTGATTCTGCCGCGTTGACGGCTTCCTGAGGCGAAAATGCGACCACACCTCTGGCCACCGGCACCTGAAATTCGCCCAGCAGCAGCTTCGCCTGGTATTCGTGAATGTTCATTGCTGTGTCCCGGTCTGGCCCTGCTACGTGGCCGTATTATGTCAGCGCAAGCGTCGGGCACAACCGTCGCATGCAGTGGTGTGCGGAGTCGACGGTCAGGAAGTACTGGTGGCGGTCGTCCCCCCGGAGACCGGCGCGTCCCAACGGCCGCCGGTCGGCGGCTCGTGTTGGGCAAAATACCAAAGCTCTGGTATATTGTCGACCAGATGCGAAATTGCATTTGAGAGACTCACCGCTCTGCGGCAGAATCTCCGCCAATAAGAGCCGGGATAACGGCACGATTTGAAGCGCTCCCAAGCGCTCCGACGAGGAGGAATACAATGAATATCTTAAGACGAAGACTACTTGTGCAAGGCCTCGCGCTCGGCGCCGGCCTCGCCGTTTTTTTGGGGATGACATCGGCGGCTCTGGCTGAGTTTCAGCCGCAGAAGCCGATCACGTTCGTGGTCATGGCCGGTAAAGGCGGCGGCGCCGACAAGGCCGTGCGATTGATGCAGACCATTATCGCGAAAAACAAGATGGCGCCGGTTCCGGTGACGCCCATCAACAAGCCGGGTGGCACGGGTGCCGAAGCGCTCGTCTACATGAATGGCAAGAAGGGTGATAACCACACGATCATGTTCACCCTGAACAGCTTCTATACCACTCCGTTGCGTCAGCCCGCGCTCGGCGTCGACATCACGACCTTCACGCCCGTGGCGCGCATGGCCGAAGACACCTTCCTGCTCTGGGTCAATTCCGATCGCAAGGACATCAACAACGTCGCCGATTTCGTCAAGGCTGCGAAAGCGAAAGGAAGTGACTGGATCATGGCCGGCACCGGCAAGGCTTCGGAGGACAATCTGCTCACGGACTTCCTGAACACTGCCTACGGCCTCAAGATGAAGTACGTGCCCTACAAGGGTGGCGGCAAGGTGGCCAAGGAACTCGCCGGTAACAATGCCGATTCCACTGTGAACAATCCGTCCGAGCAGCTCGGCTTCTTCGCGGCCGGCACGACCAAGCCCCTGGCGGCGTTCACACCGAAGCGTCTGCCAATGTTCAAGGATACGCCGACATTCAGCGAGCTCGGCAAGGACATGGTCTACTTCATGCAGCGCACCGTAGTCGGCGCGCCGGGCATGAGCGCCGATGCGGAGGCCTACTACGTCGACCTGTTCACGAGAGTGTTCAATTCAGCCGAATGGCAGAAATATCGCACGAAAAAGAGCTTGCAAGGCGATCTTCTCACCGGGCCGAAGCTGATGGATTACTGGAAGGAGGAGCGGGAAATCCACAAGAACATGCTGATAAAGATGGGGGCCATTCCCGGCTAATCCCGGAGTTACGGCAAAAGACCGGAAGTAACAAGAAAAGCAAGGTAACAGGGGAAGGACTCCATTCATGTCGGTACGCGTCGCCGAACTCGCGATGGCGATTCTGATGGGAGTCTTTTCCCTTTACCTTATGGTCAAGAGCGCGGAGTTGCCCATCGGCTGGATCCCGGAGGAAGGGCCCGGCGGCGGGGCATGGCCATTCTGGCTATCCGTCATGATGCTTCTCTCCTGCGTCGGCATCATCGTCAATTGGGTGCGGCGCAAGGGTCCGATTGCGGTTTCCGAGGAGACCTATATCGAGCGGGGCGTCCTGATCGAAGTGGGACTGGTTGCGCTCGCGTTGATCGTGACGGTCGGGCTATTCAGTCTCGTCGGCGTTTACGGCGCGTTGCCATTGTTCCTGTTATTTTACTTGCGGTTTCTCGGGAATCATTCCTGGCGCTTGTCAGTTTCGTTCTCCCTGCTGATTCCGATCATCACGTTTTTCTTTTTTGAGATCACGCTGAAGATTACGCTACCGAAAGGGGTCACGGAGCCTCTCTTTTATCCACTTTACAGGATATTTCTTTAGCCAGTTCGTTGCCGAGACGGGCCGACTTGTTCGTTGGGGGAGCACCAGTTTCGATGATTCCGAGTTCGTCCCGAGAAGCAGATAATGGTTGAAACTCTTCAACTACTGGCGACCGGATTTACGATCGCGTTTCAACCGCAGAATCTGATGTTGATTCTTGCGGGCTGTACGCTCGGTTTGTTCATCGGGGCGATGCCGGGACTGGGTTCGGTCAACGGTGTCGCAATACTTCTTCCTCTTACATTTCTCGTGCCACCGACGGGCGCGGTCATGTTTCTTGCCGCGCTCTACTATGGGGCGATGTACGGGGGCGCGATTTCGTCGGTGATGCTGGGAATTCCGGGCGCGTCGACCGCCGTGGCGACGACCTTCGATGGACGGCCGCTGGCCAAGCAGGGATTCGCCGACAAAGCGTTGACCGCGGCTGCGGTTGCTTCGTTCGTGGGCGGCACCATTTCCGTCGTTCTGTTCACATTCTTCGCACCCCCCCTTGCCCACGTGGCGCTGGTTTTCGGCGCGCCGGAGGAGTTCGCTCTGATGATGCTGGCGTTTGCCACTTTCATCGGGCTGGGCGGCGACGATATTTACAAGACAATCTTCTCCATCTGCATCGGCCTGGTTTTGAGCGCCGTGGGTCTCGACATCATCAGCGGCGAGCCGCGGCTGGTTTTCGGCGGCATTGTCGGATTTATGCATGGCATCAATTTCCTGGTGCTCGCCATCGGAATCTATGGAATCGGTGAAATGCTGTGGACCATAGAGGAGAACCGCAAGGCTGGCGGGCAGAGCATGATGTCCAAGGCGACGATTACGGTCGAACGCACCATCAAGAACCTCAAAGAGCTGCTGGGCACTTG
>CBESNX010000223.1:0-2862 GCA_965531025.1 uncultured bacterium | reverse complement strand
TCTTTGCCGGTTTCCAGAATCTGGAAACCCTCACATTGCCATGCGACACGCGCCTAGCCACGGCGCAAAATCATCCCGGTCAAATGGTTCCATCTGGCCGGATAGTGCTCTAGTCGCCCTCATCGGGCGTGCCGCCCGTGCGGAAGGGGTGCGCCGGATAAACGCCCAGGATCTTCACCTCGTCGGAGAAGAAGCCGAGCTCCTCCAACGCCAGCCGCACGCTCGCCTGTGCCGGATCGCCCTCAACCTCGGCGTAGAACTGGGTGGAGGCGAAGTTCCCCTCCACCATGAAGCTCTCGAGCTTGGTCATGTTGACGCCGTTGGTGGCAAAGCCGCCGAGGGCCTTGTACAGCGCGGCGGGGATGTTGCGCACCCGGAACAGGAAGGACATCATCACCGGCCCCCGATCGGGGTCGGGATCGATCGTCTCCTTCGCCAGCACGATAAAGCGGGTGGTGTTGTGCTCGGCGTCCTCGACATTGGCCTTCAAGGATTGAAGCCCGTAAATCTCCGCCGCGAGATGCGAAGCGATCACCGCTTCGCTTGGGTCGTTCCGTTGCGCGACCTCGGCCGCCGCGCCGGCGGTGTCGGCATGGACCACCACCTCGAGCCCGAGCTCGCGGATGAGCTTGCGGCACTGGGAAAGCGCGTGGACGTGGCTGCGTAACGTCTGGAGCCCCCCGATGCTGGCCCCCTCGGGCGCGAGCAAGTGAAGGTTCACCCGCTGGAAGTGCTCGGCGATGATGTGAAGGGAAGCGTGGGACATGAGTTGGTGAATGTCGGCAACCCGGCCCGCCACCGAATTCTCGATCGGGATCATGGCAAGGGCCGCCCGCCCTTCCTCGACCGCGGCGAAGGTGTCTTCGAAGGACGGGGTGGGCAGGCTTGTCATCTCCGGATAGACATGCCGGCACGCCAGGTCCGAGTAGGCCCCCGGCAGCCCCTGGAAGGTGATGGTTCGCTTAGGATCGGCGGTATCGGCCATTTCCCCACCGGCAATTCAGCGCAACTGACTCTCCCGCTCCGCACCCTCCAATTCCAGGGCGCGGGCGAGATCGTCGGGAGTATTAACATCGATCAGTGGGCCGTCAACACATGCCACGTCGATGCGCATCCCGGCCTCCAGGGCGCGCAGCTGCTCCAGCCGCTCGCGCTGCTCGAGCGGGCTTGGGGGAAGCGCGACGAAGCGCTCGAGCGCGGCGCGCCGGTAAGCGTAAAGACCACTGTGATGGAAAAGGGGCCCGTCGCCGAAGGGCACGGGGGCGCGGCTGAAATAGAGCGCGCGGCCCCGGCTCTCGCCCGCCGCGCGGGAGACCACCGCCTTGACCACGTTGGGATCGGTGCGCTCCGCCTCATCCGCAATCTCGCAGGCGAGCGTGCCGATATCGACCTCCGGATCGTCGAGCAGGCCGAGCGCCGCCCTGGGCAACGCCGGGCGCAGCGTGGGCTGATCGCACTGGACGTTCACGACGGCATCGAACCTTGCATCCTGATCGATGCTTTCGAGCGCTTCGAAGATGCGGTCCGAGCCCGAAGGGTGATCGGGACGGGTCAGGACCGCCTCGCCGCCGGCGGACCTCACCGCCTCGGCGATCTCGGCCTCGGCGCAGGCGACGACCACCGGCCCGACGCCGGCCTCGACCGCCCGGCGCCAGACATGGACGATCATGGGCTCGCCGCCGAAATCGGCCAGCGGCTTACCCGGGAACCGCGTGGATTCGAGGCGCGCGGGGATCAGGACGACGGGATTTTTTGGCACGCTCATGGCGTTTCGGATGCTCGGGCCGTTGCTCTTGGGCTAAAGGCAGAAAAGACTCGCTGTTTCTCAGGTCTTCGCACCATATATCGGTTGCCCCGGGGGCGGAACGCCGATTCTGACCCGAAAATTCGGATCGCCGTTGGACAGGATTACGCGGAGTGGCTAATCTGCCGCCGCCGCGGCGGACCGTCCGGCCAGTGGAATAGGATTTCCAATTTTCGTTCATGTCCTCATTTGAGTGGAACAAGATCATCGGCGCCGTCCTGATGACCGCCCTCGTGATCAAGGCGATCGACGTGGCGGGCGACGCCCTCGTCAAGCCGCATGAGCCTGAAAGGAACGTCTATGTCGTTGCCGGGTCGGCTGAGGCCTCGCTCACCGAGCAGCCCGCGGCGCCGGCCCCGGAAGCACTCGAGGAATTCAGCCCGCTTCTGGCGTCGGCCAGCGCCGAGACGGGAAAGAAAGTGGCGAGGAAGTGCGCCGCCTGCCACAGCTTCGACAAGGGCGGGCGGAAAAAGGTCGGCCCCAACTTGTGGAACATCGTCAACGCCAAGAGGGCGCGGTCGGCTGACTTCTCCTACTCCGGCGCCCTGTCCAAGGCGGGCGGCGCGTGGGGCTATGAGGAGCTCAACGCGTTTCTCGCCGATCCCAAGGGGAGCGTTCCCGGCACCAGGATGTCCTTCGCCGGGCTCAAGGAGGCATCGGATCGCGCCGCCGTCATCGCCTACCTGCGCTCGCTCAGCGACAATCCCGCACCGTTGCCGTGAACCGCGCGGCGCCGGCGCGTTCGGCGCCTGAGACCCCCCTTATGGACACGTCCTGCCCCGCCCCCTTCATTGACCTTGCCGGCAAGCTGGCGGAGACCAGCGGGGAAATCGTGCGGCGCTACTTCCGCACCCCCGTTGCGGTTGACAGCAAGGCGGACCAAAGCCCGGTGACGGTTGCCGACCGCGAGGCCGAGACCGCCATGCGCGCCCTGATCGAGGCCGAGTGTCCCGATCACGGCATCATCGGCGAGGAATTCGGCGCGCTCAGGCCAACGGCCGAGTACGTCTGGCTTCTCGATCCCATCGACGGCACCAAATCCTTCATCACCGGCAAGC
>CBESNX010000222.1:0-2867 GCA_965531025.1 uncultured bacterium | reverse complement strand
GTCCCGTCCACCAAGGGAGTGCTCGGGGGTTCGCTCTGAGCATTTCGCCGGTCCAACATGCGCATCTACACCGTCCACCCGCCCCCGTCCTTCGCCGATCCAGACGCCGAGCCCTTGCTGGTGAAGGAGGGGTTTTGCTGGCCCGCCATGTTTTTCACGGTGCTGTGGGCGGTGTGGCAACGCCTGTGGGTCGCGGCCGCCTGCCTGCTCGGGGCGTGGGGGGCGATCGTTTTCGCGAGGCTTGCGCTCGGGCTGGACCTCCTGAGCCTGGCCGCGGTGACGCTGGGCTTCCTCGTGCTGGTCGGCTTTCACGGCAACGACTGGCGCCGGCGCGCGCTCGCGCGCCGGGACTACGCGGAGGCGGGCGTGGTGGCGGCGCCGCGCGCGGAGGCCGCCCTTCGCCGGTTCATCGACCTGCAAAGCGTGGCGGGTCCCGCCCGCACCTCGGTGTTCCGCTCGGACCTCGGGTCGTTTTCGAATGTCGGGCCATGAGCGTCGTCATCGTCGATTACGGCTCGGGGAACCTGCGCTCCGCCGCCAAGGCGTTCGAGCGGGCGGCGGCGGAAAGCTCGCTTGCCACGCCCGTGACCGTCAGTTCCGATCCTAAGACGCTGAGGACGGCAAGCCACATCGTGCTGCCCGGCCAGGGCGCCTTTGCCGAGTGCAAGCGGGGCCTGAGCGATTTGCCGGGCATGATCGAGGCCCTGGAGGAGGCCGTGATCGACGGCGCCACGCCTTTCTTGGGGATCTGTGTCGGCATGCAGCTGATGGCGCGCACGGGCCACGAGCACGGCGAACACGAGGGCCTGGGATGGATCGAAGGCAAGGTCGTGCCCATCGAGGCCAAGGATCCGTCCTTATGGACGCAGGGCAAGATCCCCCATATGGGGTGGAACGAACTCGAGATCCTCGATGGGACCCACCCGATCCTCGAAGGGGTTGAGACGGGCCGGCACGCCTATTTCGTGCACGGCTACCGCTTCGTCTGCGACGAGAATAGCTGCGTCCTGGCGGAGGTCGATTACGGCGGACCGATCGCCGCGGCGGTGGGGCGTGACAACATGGTCGGCACCCAGTTCCACCCGGATAAGAGCCAGGCCACCGGCCTCAAGCTGATCGCGAACTTCCTCAGGTGGCGGCCCTGAATGCCTGCCCGCCGTACGACTTTGGCAGGCGGGGCGGCGGTGCTCCGATCGGGAGCAAGGAAACCGGGCACGGCGCAAGCATGATCCTTTTTCCCGCCATAGACCTCAAGGAAGGCGCCTGCGTGCGCCTGTTTCGCGGCGACATGAGGCAGGCGACGGTCTACAACCCTGACCCGGCGAGCCAGGCGCGCGCGTTTCTCAAGGCCGGTTTCCAATGGCTCCATCTGGTGGATCTCGACGGCGCCGTCGCCGGCAAGCCGGTCAATGACGCCTCCGTCGCGGCGATCCTCGACGCCGCCGACATTCCGGCGCAGCTGGGCGGCGGAATCCGCGATCTCGAGACCATCGGGACGTGGCTGGACAAGGGGGTGGCCCGCGTGATCCTCGGCACCGCGGCCCTCAACGATCCGGACCTCGTCAAGCAGGCCTGCCGCCGCTTTCCCGGCTCCATCGTCGTCGGCATTGACGCCCGCGACGGTTACGTGGCGGTCGAGGGCTGGGCCAAGACCTCCCGGGTCACGGCGCTGGACCTTGCCTTGCGTTTCGAGGATACGGGCGTGGCGGCGATCATCTACACCGACATCGACCGCGACGGCGTCATGGCCGGGGTCAACCTGGAGGCCACGGTGGATCTGGCCTGGGCCTTGACGACGCCGGTGATCGCCTCGGGCGGGGTGGCGTCGCTCTCGGACCTCGAGGAGCTGAAACGCGAGGAGAATTCCGGGATCGAGGGCGTGATCATGGGCCGGGCGCTCTATGACGGGCGCATCGACCCCAAGGCGGCGCTGAAAGTTCTGAGGGGTTAAGCTCGGGCGATGCTGAAGGTGCGCCTCATCCCCTGTCTCGACGTCAAGGACGGACGCGTCGTCAAGGGGGTCAATTTCGTCGACCTGGTGGACGCGGGCGACCCGGTCGAGCAGGCCCGCGTCTACGACCGCGAAGGGGCGGACGAGCTCTGCTTCCTCGACATCACCGCCTCTCACGAGAACCGCGAGACCCTGTACGACGTGGTCAAGAGCACGGCCGAGCAATGTTTCATGCCGCTCACCGTCGGCGGGGGCGTGCGTGCGGTCGAGGATATCCGCAAGCTGTTGCTCGCGGGGGCGGACAAGGTTTCCATCAACACCGCCGCGGTCGCCCGGCCCGGGTTCGTGGGCGAGGCGGCGGAGAAGTTCGGCAGCCAGTGCATCGTCGTCGCCATCGACGCCAAGGCGAACGGACCGGGCAGGTGGGAGGTCTTCACCCATGGCGGGCGGCGGCCCACGGGGCTGGACGCGGTCGAGTGGGCGGTGGGCATGGCCGGCTGCGGGGCCGGGGAAATCCTCTTGACCTCGATGGACCGGGACGGCACCCGGGAGGGCTTCGACCTGCCGCTCACCCGGGCCATCGCCGATGCGGTCGCCGTCCCGGTCATCGCCTCGGGCGGCGCGGGCACGCTGGATCACCTGGTGGAGGGCATCGCCGAGGGCCACGCGACGGCGGTGCTCGCCGCCTCGATCTTCCATTTCGGGGTCTACTCGATCGGCGAGGCCAAGGCCCACATGAAGGCGGCGGGCCTTCCCGTGCGCATCGAGCCGGCGGCGAATTGAGCCGCGCCGCGCCTGCGCGCCATCGTGGCCGGCCGCGGCCCGCCCAGCGGCGCCGTTTCGTGACAGGGATCGGCGAATCTGCTAGAGCACTATCCGACCAAATTGAACCATTTGACCGGGATGATTTTGCGTC
>CBESNX010000221.1:0-2878 GCA_965531025.1 uncultured bacterium | reverse complement strand
CCCCACCCTTAATCGGCGGCGAGAAACGCCTTGTAATCCGCCGCGATCTCGCCCAGGGCGGCGTGGTAAAGCTGTTCTCCGGCCGCGACGCTGGCAAGGGACGGATCGGAGCCGATGCGCCCGTCGGGGAAGCGGCGCCGGAAATCCTCGGCGCCGTGAAAGCCGCCCTTGGGCGCGATCCTCGGGCTCATCTCCGCCGACTTCACGGCGTCGGGATGGGCGTAAAAGGAGAGCGAGACCTCCGACGGCGTCGCGTGGCTGCCCTCGGCGTTACCGAACAGTTTGTTGGCAAGTCCCCTGACCTTGGGGCCCATCCACCAGTTGGCGATCTTGCAGCGCACCGGCGCTGTGTTCCCGGCGCCGGGTCTCAGGCTCCGCTCGGCATGGATCTCGGAAAAGGCCGAGCTTACCGTCGCGATGTTGCCGCCATGGCCGTTGAGGAAATAGAAGCGGTCGAAACCGTGCCGCGCCAGGGAATCCACCACGTCCTTGATGACCGCGATCAGCGTCGAGGGACGCAGCGTCATCGAGCCGGCGAACGCCATGTGGTGCTGGGCCATGCCGATATTGAAGGTCGGCGCGACCATCGCGCCCAGTCCCTCGCCGACGCCCCGCGCGATGGTCTCGGGGCAAATGGCGTCGGTCCCGATCAGGCCGTTCGGCCCGTGCTGCTCGGTCGAGCCGATGGGGATGATGATGCCGCTCTCGCGCTCGAGGTGCTTTTCGACCTCTTGCCATGTGCTGAGTTGAAGGAGCATTTCGCGATTCCGCTATGATTTCTTGACGCCCAACCGACACCCTTGCCGGCGGTTTCTCGACCTGGCAAGAATAGGCGAGATTACCCGATTATGGCGCCAAGTACCCGCTTTCATGTTCTACACTGCGCCCTGACTACACTGGGCCCTGACCGCCCGCCGGTCCCCCCGGCGGGATAACCCGGGAGACGCAACCACAGATGATCCGCCGCGCAGCGATCACCGCCGCGATTCTCCTAGCCCTCCTGGCCGGGGGCGGGACCGCGCTCGTCGCCTTCCGTACCGACGTGGCCGAGAGAGTGCTCCTCTCCCGCCTCGCCGCCATGGGGGTGCCGGCGCCAAAGCTTAAGGTCGCCGACGTCGGGCTTGGCGGCGCGCGGATCACCGACATCAGCCTCGGCGCCAAAGGGGAGTTTCGCGCCGACGCCCTGATCCTCGCTTACGACCTCTCGGGACTGATGGAAGGACGGATCGGCGCCGTGACGATCGAGCGCCCGGCGATCAAGGCCGACCTTTCGGGCGGCGGGCCGGCGCTCGGCAGCCTGCAGCCGCTGCTTACGGGGAAGGGGACCGCCGGGGAAGGGGTCCAATTGCCGCCGATTACCGTCACCGGCGGCCGCATCGAGGCGGCCTCCCCCATGGGGCCGCTGACACTCACCTTCGAAGGCGAGGCCTGGCCGGAAGAGGGCGGGCGGATGTCGGCCACCTTTTCCATCGGCCTCGACGGGCCGTTCGGGAAGATTGCCGGGTTGCTTGGCGCCTCGGCGCGGGACCGGCGGGTCGTCACCGCCAAGCTGGTGATCGACGAAGGGACGCTCGACCTGCCGGGCGCCGTGCTCGGCGGCCTAACCGGGGAGCTCGACTTCACGCTCCGTGACGGGCTGCCGGATTCCCTTCGCGGGACGTTGGCGTTCTCGGACGTTGCCTTGCAAAAGGCCCGGTTCAAATCGGCCAGGCTTACCCTCGACGCCACCGACAAGCGGTTCACCGCCGAGGCCGAACTCAGCACGCCGGACCGCGCCCTCGTCGTCACCATGCGCGCGGCCGTCGATAATTATCTGGCGGCGCCCGAGATCGACCTCGACCTCGGCGCGCGGCTGACGGCCGACGCCGCGATCTGGGAAATGCTCGCCCTGGCGCGTCCCGCGTCGGGCCTCGGCAAGTTCTCGCTCACCGCCAAGGGGCGCGTGCCGGGCCTAAGCGAATGGCCTTCAAGCCCAAGCAGGGCCATGCGCTGGCTTTTGCGCGGCGATCTCAAAGGCAGGGTGAAACTCGAGCTTGCCCGGGTCCGCTATCCCGGGCGGATGAGGGAGCTCTCCGGGCGCTTCGAATTCGACGCCGCGATCAAGGGCGGTGTGTTGTCCCTCCGCCTGCCCGCCGACGGCCGCCTCCGGATCAAGCGGCTGACGCCCAGGTTGTTGAAGGCGGCCGGCGTGCCGCCGGAATTGCACCGTGTCCTCGGGCGCGATCTTACGCTGGTGTTGCCGGCTTCGGCCAAGAAGCCCTTTTCGCTACGTCTCAAGCCCACCGCCGGCGGGGCCGAAGTCAATATCCAGGCCTCGGCCTATCTCGCCGCCAAGACAGGCGCCAAGGTCGGCGCCACCGTCGCCGGCAATCTGACCCTCGGTGAGGACATGGCGATCGAGAAGGCCAATATCGGGCGCTTTACCCTGGCGCTTAGCGACCTCGCCGTCGCCGGCCAGCGCATCACCGAGGCGCGGATGACCGGCGCCGCTTTCGTCCGGCCGGGCGAAGTGAAGGCGCGCGGCGATGTGCAGGTTAAGCTCGGGCTTGCGGTGGCCGGCGAGATGCGCGCGGGCAAGGTCAGCGCCCGCCTGCCCGTCGGTCTTCACCTCGCCGGCGGCAAGATCGAGGCGCGGCTCATCGGCGTCGGCGCCGTCACCGCCGAGACCTTGGGTTACGGCAAGTCGATGCGTCTTACCAAACCCTTGCGCGTCAAACTGACCGACGCCAGCTTCGTGCTCGGTCCGGGCGATGACGGCAGCCTCGCGCTGTCGCACCGCCTGGTGTTGCTGCCAGAGGCCCTGGAGGCGCGCCTTGGCGGCAACGGCGCCAAGATGTTCACCCTCAGCACCGACCAAGCGACCATCCGTTTCGACGGC
>CBESNX010000220.1:0-2883 GCA_965531025.1 uncultured bacterium | reverse complement strand
ATACAGCGCATCGCTGGAGCGCCTCCAAGGCGCTCCGCGCCATTGGCGTCCTCGTAGGCGGCAAGGCGGCGGAAGACCGATAGCCGAAATATTGCAAGAAGCGAGTGCCGCGATCTTTTGCCGCGCCGACGATGTGTTTCAGGGGCGTGACTGAAGCATGCATCGTCGATGTTCCGCTAAACTTAATATTCTAGCAAGCCTCATGACGACCAAGTTATTGTATAGAAATTACTAACACTTTCTTAAAAAAATCTTCGGGCGAGGGGTCCCGCCTGCGCCCGCAGCCGGCCAAGAGGTTGGTTCCTTTCCAGGAACAGCGCGGTACCGTGCACAATTGGACCGACGAGGACAAGACAGCGATCCGGTGCCCGCCCGGGGGACGAGGCGCGTTGCGCTCGCACAAATAGTTAACGTCGGCTCGCGTAGGGAAACGTCATCGTGGCTTTGAAAAGTTAACGAAACCGGTTAGCGGAACCTAAACATACTTAAAAATTTTTGTTAACGGTCCATAAAGTATTGGATTAGTACAATCTCGTGCGCCATTGCTGAAGTAAAGCCACTGCAACGGGAAGATTGGTTGTGTTCGCAATCGGAAGGCGAAAAAAACCCACCAAGCGGTTATCTGATGCCGAATTGCAGAAGTTCAAACGCGATTCCCAGTCCCGGAAGGACGCTCCTGATCAAGCACGGAAGTCGGCCGGCGAAGACGATCGCTCGACGGCAACGACGAAGCCCATGTCCATGACGGCGGATGACCAGGCCGCGAATTCGGACGCGCCCTCCGGCTTGCAAGGAGCCCGGCGCGCTCAAGCAACAACGGCCGCCGAGACGGTGCCGGCCCCGGCCGCGGGCGAGCGGATCGAGGCCGTCATCGAGCCCGGGCAGACCGTCTGCCTGGATGTCACCCGCTTGGACAACGCCCGGTTCGCCGTTCAGGACGACGCGCTGTTGATCTTCCTGCCCAACGGCGGCGAGATCCGCCTCGCCAACTGCATTCCCGCCGCCGCCAAGGATCAGCTTACCGCTTTGAGCCTTGCGGACGGGACCGTCGTTCCCGCCGCCAATCTCATCGTTCTGGCGGGGACCTCGCTTGAGGAGATCGCGCCGGCCGCGGACGCCGCGGAGGCCGTGCCGGCCGCGGATCATTCGGACGACGCCCCGGGTACGGACCCCACAGAGGTCGTCCCGGCCGCGGGTCATGCGGAATCCATCGCGCCGACCGACACGCCGCCGCCGGCGCGCAAAGAGAATGTTACGCGGCGCCCCCATCCGCCACTGCCGAGGGAGAAAGGAAACATGGAAAAAGGAAATGTAAACACCAACGAGATCAAGTGCTATCTGTCGCTTGACGAGATGACGAAAATCATCGCCGAAGAGGTCGCGCGACGGCTCGAGCCCGAGCGTCTGCTTGGCGAGTACACCAAGGAGACCACCGTGTTCGACGACGGCCGTGTGGAGGTCAGATTCGCCACGTCCAATTCGGCGGGTGTTTCCCGCGACGGTTAGACCGACGCGACAAGCGAGGCGAACCCTCGCTTGCCCTTGCCGCCTGCACGATTGCCGCCACGTTGAGCGCTCGCGGAGCCTGGCGCTTCCGGATTCATGGGTGAGGGGTCAGGCCCCGATCCCGACCTGACCGGCCGGCGTTCGCGCCCATGCTTCTTTTATAGTACCGGACTTTGCCGGGCCCGCCGAGACTCGTGGCGGGGGCGGGTTGATGAAGCGTGGCCTGAAACGGCTTATCAAAGCTTCCGGGTCCTGCACCAAGCCGCCCAAGCAATCGGGCGACGGCACTGACCACGGCCGACAATCATCCCGGCCCACGGCGTGGTCGGTATTTCATTAATCGCCGAATGTGCTAGTCTTGCGGCATGCGAGCCTTCCTGATTTTCGTACCGGTTTGGCTCCTCTCCGGAGCGGCGCTGGCCCAGGGCCCGGGTTACGGAACCTGGTCCCCGCCCGAGCAAAAGGACCGCACTCAGGAGATGGTGGATGAGTTGCGCCAGCTCATCGACAGGGCGGATCGGTTCCGGGCCGCCGACCCCACGTTTTTGCGCGATCTCAGGGATCTGGCGCGCCGCTACGATCGCCCTTGGCGGGTGCGTCTTCTGGCTGACGATTTCACCGACGGCGATTTCACCAGCAACCCCGCCTGGACGGTGAGCTCCGGCGCGTTCTGGATCGACTGGGGGAGCGGCCTGCGCAGCCGCGTTCAGGCGCCGCCGGAAACGTCCGGCGAATCACGGCGGCAGGACGAACCCGGGGACACGGCGGCCTTGATCATCGGCACCCTGCTCGAGCGCATGGCCCGGGAGCGGCGCGGTTCGACCCAACAGGTTGCGGAACCGCGCGCCGCCACCATTTCCACCCAGGTTCAAATCACCAACGCCTTTTCCATCCGTCTCGCCCTGAGCTCGCGGGAGGGGCGGGGAGAGCTCGACCTCGGACCTTACGGGGGCGCCAACCGCGAGGCCGGCTACCGTCTTTCCTACAGCCCGACGGCCTCGCCGGCGCTCAGGCTTTTGCGCGCGACGGGCCGCGGGGCCTCGGTTATCGAACTTTACGGCGACGTAATGAGGCTCGAGGACGGCAACATCCACATCTTCGAGTGGACGCGGGACGGAGCCGGCGAAATGGTGGTCCGCGTCGACGGCACCGAGGTCATCCGCACCCTCGACCGCGGCTTCGCATCCGCCTTCGACGGGTTTGTGCTCAGCAACAGGGGCGGCGACTACACCCTGCACGAGATCACGATTTACGGGACGGAATGAGGGGACCGCTCGGGTGTCACGGGGGCAACGGCGCTTGCGCTCCGCCGGTGCCGCTTCAAAGACACTCGAAAACACCGATGCCCCAGCCGCGTCAAAGCTGACCGGAGGGCAA
>CBESNX010000219.1:0-2920 GCA_965531025.1 uncultured bacterium | reverse complement strand
GTGTTCAGCGCCGAGCAGGTGGAGGCGGGGGTGCGCGAGGAGCGGCGCTATGCGCCGCGCTCCCGCCTGCTCTCGGTCGAGCAGACGGTAAATCTCGGCGGCGGCACGGTCTGGCCGCTCGCCGCCATCCAAGCGGTCGCGGACGCCGCCCGGCGCCACGGGCTCGCCCTGCACATGGACGGCGCGCGCCTGATGAACGCCGTCGTCGCCTCGGGCGTGCCCGCCCGCGACTTCGCCAAGCCGTTCGATACGGTCTGGATCGACCTCAGCAAGAGTCTGGGCTGCCCGGTGGGGGCGGTGCTCGCCGGCTCCTCCGGCCTCGTCCTCGAAGCCTGGCGTTGGAAGCAGCGCATGGGCGGGGCCATGCGCCAGGCCGGCATCGTCGCCGCGGCCGGGATTTACGCGCTGGAGCACCACGTCGAGCGGCTGGCCGAGGACCACGCCAACGCGCGCCTCTTCGCCGATCGCATCGCGGAGCTCCCCGGCGTCGCGGTCGAACCGGAGACGGTCGAGACCAACATGGTGTTCTTCGACGTGGCGGGCACGGGGTTGACGGCGGCGCAGCTCAGCGAGCGTCTCGCCGGGCGCGGCGTACGCATCGGCCGGACCGACCAGTTCCGCCTGCGCGCCGTCACGCACCTGGACGTCACCCGCGCCGAGGTCGAGCAAGCGGCCGAGGCGGTGCGGGCGGTGGCGAGCGAGGCGGCGGCCAAGACAGCGTAGCCAAAACGGCGGGGAGGACGTCCGCACACCACCCCGCCCCGCACGCCGACCAGACGACCTTGAGGCGGCCGCCAAGCCCCGGAGGATCGCCACCAGGGGCATCGGCGCGAGCAGCCGCTAAAAATCCGCTCGTCATTTGTCCCGGCTGTCCATCTCGGCGGCGGCCGCGATGCCGGCCGCCGGCATGATGGGTTCCGGCAGGGCGCCGGGTCCGCTCCCGCGCCCCGCCGAGAGGTTCAGGGGTTCCGAAAAAGCCAGAAACGCTCCACCAACCCGAAGGGCAGCTGCACGGTCGAGCAGTCGACCTTCGCCTCCGGGGACAGGCTCGTTATCCGGCAAACCTGCGCCGATCCCGTCCACGTGTCATGGATCACGAACCGCCTTCCGGCGTCTTCTTGCCAAACCATGAAGCGATCACTGTACAACAAAGCCCCCGCAATCAACGCGCCGGAAATCAGTATCGCCAATGATCTCATGTTCGCCTTCTCCTTGATTTACGAATTCGAACCAAAGACAGCATTTCGTCCGTGCCCCCGCCTGCACCCCACATCCGTCGCCACGCGGCGCGTGACCCGGAACCCGGGGCGGCCGTCGTTGAGGCTAAAGGCGACCGGCAGTCCCGCCTCCAGGGGCCCGGCGGTGAGGGCACCCACCGCCGCTTCTCTCGAACGCGCGCGCATGACCTTGCGATCGGATATATTTGACTGCGCACCGGATTCAGTTTGGATCGCGGACCCCTGATACATTAGAGAGACTTCAGTGGTTAAGAAAAGATTAGCGCGCTTCGGCCTTCGGATGTCGCCCAAGTCGATCGGCGCTTTAGCGAAGGGCAGGGACAGGCTCATCCCCGCGGCGCTGATTGCGGCGGGCGCCTTGTTGGGCGGCGGGCTTGCGCTGCCGGTCATGAGCGTGAACAACTTCTTCGTATTTTCGAGCGAGTTTTCAATCCTGGACAGTCTGTTCGCCCTATTTGAAGCGGAAGAGTATTTCCTGTTTGGCGTGATTTTCACTTTTACCATCATCTTTCCAATCACCAAGCTGGTCTACGCGGGCAATTTATGGGCCAGGGTCGACGTCGACGCTTCGCACTTCGAGAAGACCCTGGACATCATCGACACGCTTGGAAAATGGTCGATGCTGGACGTGCTGCTTCTCGCGATCGCGGTCGCGTCGATCAAGCTGAGCGTCGTCGGCGAAGCCCATACCAATCCGGGGCTGTATCTCTTTTGCGGAGCCATCATTTTGTCCATGTTGGGTCTGCAATGGTTGAAGGCGGCGGGCAGAAGGACGCGGGCGGAATTGTCTTAACCCTGACCCGGTGCGCGAGATGGACAGTGCCGATCCCCGGGCGTAGTATGATCGAAGAGCCCGGCAGGCATGCGATGAAAACCTTTGACCAGCTCCCGGTCTGGAAGGATCCCGCCATCGCGAATGCGCTTGGCTGGTATCTGGAGGTCGCGAACAACCAAAAACCGGCGAAGTTCCGGATCGCGCGTGCCATTCCCGCCGCGGCATCGCTGGAAGACGCGTCGGAGGACGCGCTTTGGGACGAGCTCGACCGGCTGACGCCCATCTTTCTGGAACGCTGGCGAGGCGTGCGCGACCGTGGAGAGGCCCTCGGGCCGCCGCCGCCGGGAGCCAACCTGCTGGAGCTCTGCCGCGAGCTCGCCCGGCGCATGCTGACCCATTGCAATTTCTGCGGCTGGGACTGCCAGGTGGACCGCAGCAAGGGCACGAAGTTCGGCACCTGCAAGCTGGCGTCGGGCACCCGGGTGAGCACTTACTTTCACCATCCGGGCGAGGAGCTGGTCTACCGCGGCCTTCGCGGCTCGGGCACCATCTTCTTCACGTCCTGCAACATGCGTTGCGCCTTCTGCCAGAACGGGGACATCAGCACGGATAAGGACAACGGCATGGCGGTCGACGCCCGGACGCTGGCGACGATGGCATGGCTGCTGCGCATGGAAGGCTGCCACAACGTCAACTGGGTCGGCGGCGAGGTCACGATCCACCTCCACACCATCGTCGAGGCCATCGCGCTGCTCGGCGGCGAACGCGCGCGCCCGACCCGCGAGGACGTGATCAAGGCCCTGCCGGTCAAGAGCGACTATTTCATCCTCTCCGAGGTGATGCCGGAGCTCGCCGCCCATGAAGGCGAGTTCAACGCGCCCATGCTCTGGAACAGCAACTTCTTCAT
>CBESNX010000218.1:0-2949 GCA_965531025.1 uncultured bacterium | reverse complement strand
GCGCAAAATCATCCCGGTCAAATGGTTCCATCTGGCCGGATAGTGCTCTAGATGTGAGACATGACGACGACCAACGACATTCGCGCCGCCTTTCTCGACTACTTCGCCCGCAACGATCACACGATCGTGTCGTCCGGCCCGCTGGTGCCCCACAACGACCCCACGCTTCTGTTTACCAACTCGGGCATGGTGCAGTTCAAAAGCGTCTTCACGGGCGCCGAGACGCGCGCGTACGCGCGCGCCGCCACGGCCCAGAAATGCGTGCGCGCCGGGGGCAAGCACAACGACCTCGAAAACGTCGGCTACACCGCCCGGCACCATACCTTCTTCGAAATGCTGGGCAACTTCTCGTTCGGCGATTACTTCAAGGAGCGCGCGATCGAACTGGCCTGGGATCTGACCGCCAGGGAATTCGGACTGTCCCAGGAGCGCCTGTGGGTAACGGTCTATCACACCGACGAGGAGGCCTATGAGCTCTGGCGCAGGATCTCCGGCCTGCCGGAGGAACGGATCGTGCGCATTGCCAGCGCCGACAATTTCTGGGCCATGGGCGATACCGGGCCTTGCGGGCCCTGTTCGGAAATCTTCTACGATCATGGCGAGCAGATCCCGGGCGGACCGCCGGGCAGCGGGGATGAGGGCAGTGACAGGTTCGTCGAGATCTGGAACCTGGTTTTCATGCAGTACGATCAGGTCACCCCGGACGAACGCCGCGACCTGCCCAATCCCGCCATCGACACCGGCATGGGACTCGAACGCGTCGCCGCGGTCATGCAGGGGGTGCACGACAATTACGACATCGACCTGATGCGCCACTTGATCGAGGCCTCGGCCGAGGCCGCGAAAACGGCGCCCGACGGCGATCATGCGGTCTCGCACCGGGTCATCGCCGACCACCTCAGGGCCGCCTGCTTCCTCATCGCCGACGGGGTCTTGCCCGGCAATGAAGGCCGCGGCTACGTGCTGCGCCGCATCCTGCGCCGCGCCATGCGCCACGCCCATCTCATCGGCTGCGGGGAGCCCTTGCTCTGGCGCCTCGTGCCGGCGCTCATCGACGAGATGGGACATGCCTATCCGGAGCTGGTCCGCGCCGAGGCGCTCGCGACCGAGACCCTGAAGCTCGAGGAAACCCGCTTCCTGCGCACCCTCGAGCGGGGCCTGAAGGTCCTGGCCGAGGAGACGGCGAAGCTGGCCGCCGGGGCGGAGCTGCCCGGCGAGGTCGCCTTCAAGCTTTACGACACCTATGGCTTTCCCCTCGACCTGACTGAGGACGCCCTGCGCGCTGAGGGCCGGGGCGTGGACCACGCCGGCTTCGACAAGGCGATGGAGCGCCAGCGCGCCGAGGCGCGCGCCTCATGGGCCGGGTCCGGCGAGACGGCGACCGAGAAGCTCTGGTTCGAGATCCGCGAGGCGCAAGGCGCCACCGAGTTCCTCGGCTACGAAACCGAGGTCGCCGAGGGCAAGGTCGTGGCCCTGGTCGCCGAGGGCAGGCTTCTCGACCGGGCCGGCGCCGGCGCGGAGGTCGCGGTCGTCACCAACCAGACCCCGTTCTACGGCGAGGCCGGCGGCCAGGTGGGCGACACGGGCGTCATGTTCGGCGCCCGGGGCGCCGAGTTGACGGTCCGTGACACGCAGAAAAAAGTCGGTGACGTTTACGTCCATCTCGGCCGACTCGAGAAAGGGGAGCTCAAGCTCGGCGATACCGTCGAGATGCGCGTCGATTCGGCGCGGCGCGAGATGATTCGGGCGAACCATTCCGCCACCCACCTGCTGCACGCCGCCCTGCGCCGGCGCCTGGGCGCGCACGTGACGCAGAAAGGATCGCTGGTGGCGCCCGACCGGTTGCGCTTCGACATCAGCCACCCCAAGGCGATCGCGGCCGAGGAGTTGCGGGACGTCGCGGCGGAGGTTGGCCGCATGGTGCGCCAGAACCGCGAGGTCACCACCCTGCTGATGACCCCCGACGACGCGGTTCGAGCGGGCGCCATGGCGCTGTTCGGGGAGAAGTACGGCGACGAGGTGCGCGTCGTCTCCATGGGCGCCGATAATGGCGCGGCGTATTCCGTGGAGCTTTGCGGCGGCACCCACGTGCGCCGCACCGGCGACATCGGCGCCTTCAAGGTGGTGAGCGAAGGCGCGCTGGCCGCCGGCGTGCGCCGCATCGAGGCGGTCACCGGGGCGGCGGCCGAGGCCTATATGGCGGAGCAGGCCGGGCGTCTGGCCGAGGCCGCGGCGGCGCTCAAGACCGCGCCGGCGGAGCTGCCCGCCCGGGTGGCGGCGCTGCTCGACGAGCGCCGGCGGCTTGCGCGCGAACTCGCGGACGCCCGGCGCCGGTTGGCGCTTGCGGGCGGCAAGGGCGGGGACGCGGAGGCGGAGTTCGCCAAGAACGTCGGCGGCGTCAAATACGCGGGCCTGAGACTCGACGGCGTGCCGCCCAAGGACCTGCGCGGCATGGCCGACGATCTCAAGGCCAAGATCGGCTCCGGCGTGGTGGCCGTCTGTGCCGTGAACCAGGGCAAGGCCGCGCTCGTGGTGGCGGTGACCGGCGATCTGACGGACCGGTTTAACGCCGTCGATCTCGTGCGTATCGGCGCCGCGGCGCTCGGCGGGGAGGGCGGCGGCGGCCGGCCCGACATGGCCCAGGCCGGCGGCCCAAACGGGAGCGCCGCCGAGGACGCGCTCAAGGCCATCGAACGGAAGATCGCCAAGAAAGCCAAGGCCGGCTGAGGCTGGCGCGGCAATACGCTCTTGTAGGGCTTTGTTGCATCCCTGTTGGCGGTCCTTCAGTCGCGGCCGCTGGTCGAGGTTACGGTGTAAGTATGACTCAGGTATTAACTACCAAAGTATTCAGTGTACGCGAATCCCTTTTCGAATAGACTTTCAAAAGGTCGAATGATGCTTATGGCAGGCGTAGATGATTCGAATTTTTGACTGGCAGCTGAAAAAGTG
>CBESNX010000217.1:0-2992 GCA_965531025.1 uncultured bacterium | reverse complement strand
ACGGGCGGCTCCAACGTGCAGTTCGCGGTGAACCCCGACAGCGGCGAGATGGTCATCATCGAGATGAACCCGCGGGTCTCGCGCTCCTCGGCGCTGGCCTCGAAGGCCACGGGATTTCCAATCGCCAAGGTCGCGGCCAAGCTCGCCGTCGGTTACACGCTCGACGAGCTGGACAACGACATCACGCGCGTGACCCCGGCGTCGTTCGAGCCGACCATCGACTACGTGGTCACAAAAATCCCGCGTTTCACCTTCGAGAAGTTTCCGGGCGCCGAACCCATCTTGACGACCTCGATGAAGTCTGTGGGCGAGGCCATGTCGATCGGCCGCTGCTTCGCCGAGTCCTTCCAGAAAGCCCTGCGGTCTATGGAAACCGGGCTGACCGGCCTCAACGAGGTGGAAATCCCCGGGGTCGTCTCCGAGGACGGGACAGTGGACCGCGAGGAACTTCGCGTCCAGCTCGGCCGTTCGACCCCGGACCGGCTGCTCACGGTCGCACAGGCTTTGCGCCACGGCCTCGGCGTCGACGATATCGCTGAAGTCACCAAGATCGATCCGTGGTTCGTCCACCAAGTTGCAGAGATCGTGAATGCCGAGGACGACGTGCGGCGCGACGGTCTTCCCGAAGACGGCGCGGCGCTGCTGCGCCTCAAGAAACTCGGCTTTTCCGATGCCCGGCTGGCCGAACTGGCCGGCCTGAGCGAGCCTGAAGTCGCCGACCGGCGCGCCCAGGCGGCCCTTTGGCCGGTCTACAAGCGGATCGACACCTGCGCCGGTGAGTTTCCGTCGGCTACGCCATACATGTACTCGACCTACGAGGATGCTTACACACAGGCTGATGGCGCGCCGGCCGTGCAATGCGAGGCCGATCCCAGCGACCGCGACAAGATCATAATCCTGGGCGGCGGCCCCAACCGGATCGGTCAGGGTATCGAGTTCGATTACTGCTGCGTCCACGCCGCCTATGCGCTCGCCGAGGCGGGCATCGAAACGATCATGGTCAACTGCAACCCGGAGACGGTTTCGACCGATTATGACACCTCCGACCGTCTCTATTTCGAGCCGCTGACCGCCGAGGACGTGATCGAGATCGCCCGTGTCGAAAGCCGGCGCGGCCAGCTTTTGGGCGTGATCGTCCAGTTCGGCGGACAGACGCCGCTGAAGCTGTCGCACGCCCTGGCAGAGGCCGGAATTCCAGTCCTGGGCACCTCACCAGACGCCATCGACCTGGCCGAGGACCGCAAGCGTTTCCAAGGCCTGGTCACCAAGCTCGGCCTCAGGCAGCCCACCAATGGCACCGCAACGTCGGCCGAGGAAGCGCGGGCCGAGGCCGCGCGAATCGGCTACCCCGTCCTGATCCGGCCGTCCTACGTGCTGGGCGGGCGGGCGATGGAGATCGTCCACGACACCGCTCAGCTCGACCGTTACATCGCCAGCGCCGTCCAGGTCTCGGGCCAAAATCCGGTGCTCATCGACAGTTACTTGCGCGACGCCATCGAGGTCGACGTGGACGCCGTCGCCGACGGCGAACAGGTCTGCATCGCCGGAGTCATGGAACATATCGAGGAAGCCGGCATCCACTCCGGCGACTCCGCCTGCGCGCTGCCACCGCACAGCCTGCCGGAGTCCGTCGTCGAGGAAATCGGCCGGCAGACGGAAATTCTCGCCAAGGCGCTCTCCGTGATCGGGCTGATGAACGTTCAATTCGCCGTACAGAATGGCGACGTCTACATCTTGGAAGTCAACCCGCGGGCCAGCCGCACCGTGCCCTTCGTCGCAAAGGCCACGGGAGTCCCGATCGCCAAGGTTGCAGCCCGTATCATGGCCGGTGCGCGGCTCGAGGAATTCGATCTATCCCGAACGCACAACGCCCACGTGGCGGTCAAGGAAACGGTCTTCCCCTTTGCCCGTTTTCCTGGCGTCGACGTGATGCTGGGCCCGGAAATGAAGTCGACCGGCGAGGTCATGGGGCTCGACCGGGATTTCGCCCGCGCCTTCCTGAAATCACAGATGGGCGCAGGCATCATCCTGCCGCAGACGGGCCGGGTCTTCATTTCCGTCAGGGATTCGGACAAGGCCGCGATGACGCCGCTGGCGCGCGAGTTGAGCGACATGGGATTTCAACTGGTCGCGACCACTGGAACCGCCGCTCACCTGGCCGGCGCGGGACTGCAGGTTGAGCGAATCAAAAAGGTCTACGAGGGCCGCCCTCACGTTGTCGATGCCATGATCTTGGGCTCGATCGCCCTGGTCTTCAACACGACCGAAGGGGGACAGGCGATCGCCGACAGCTTCAGTCTGCGGCGCACCGCGCTGATCAATCAGATTCCCTATTACACGACGGTTTCCGGCGCCACGGCGGCGGTCATGGCGATCACCGCCCTGCGCGGTGGCCAACTTGAAGTCGCTCCCCTTCAGGCTTATTTTATGGGGTCGTTCTGAGGACAGGGCAAATTCCCGACCGCGCCGTGGGGGTCCCATGGCGGCGGGGTTTTGATGCGGCTAAGGTTCGAGTTTCCGGTGATGAACCAGAGAATCCCAATCACGAAGCAGGGCTTGACCCAACTGGAAGACGAGCTGAGGCAGCTAAAGTCTGTCGCTCGGCCAGAGGTGATTCGTGCCATCGCGGAAGCGCGCGAACACGGCGACCTTTCGGAAAATGCCGAATACCACGCGGCGCGCGAACGCCAGAGCTTCATTGAAGGCCGGTTGGCCGTGCTGGAGGACGGGATTTCCCGTTCGGAGGTGATCGACGTCAGCGGGCTGTCCGGCGACACGGTCAAGTTCGGCGCCACCGTGAGCCTGATCGATGAAGATACCGACGAAAAACTCACCTTTCAGTTGGTGGGCGAGTTGGAAGCCGATGTAAAGGACGGGCGCATGGCGATCAATGCGCCTTTGGCGCGGTGCCGGGTTCATGTTTATCATGGCGCTTGTCGTAGCACTGTCTGGCGTTTGGAGCAGCTCCGCCGAGGCGGACGGCAGAGTGAAC
>CBESNX010000216.1:0-2994 GCA_965531025.1 uncultured bacterium | reverse complement strand
TGCGCCGGGCTTCGCAACCCGATCTTACCGATCCGGACCCCATGGGCTAGAGCACGGTTTCCGCGCCGGGGCCAACCGGTCGCGCCGCGCCCGGATTTCGCGGCGGAGCCGGATCGAGTTAACCGGGCCGCCACGACGTCCGCATCGACTCCTGTCAAGTAGGCGCACGCAGGCCGGGCTCGAGAGCGCGCCGAAGCCAGCACGCGGAGGGCCTCGATCGCGGAACCGCTTGAATTTCGCATCCGACCGAATACCTCCGTTAGTTGGCAAGGGTTTCTGAACCATGCGGTCCCGCTGCGGATGACCAACCGGGCACTCGCCGGACGCAATGCCAACGATATGGAGGTTGCCATGGACCTGACGGCGAAGACCTGCGTGCCGTGTAAGGGGGGCATCCCGCCGCTCGGCCGCGAAGAGGCCGAAACCTACCTGCGCGAAGTTCCGGGCTGGACGCGTCTCGAAGGCGCCGGGAAGCCCGACAAGATCGAGCGAAGCTTCAAGTTCCCGAACTTCATGGATGCGATGGCGTTCGCGCTCAAGGTCGGAGGCCTCGCCGAACACGAAGGCCACCACCCGGACATCACCTTCGGCTGGGGGTACTGCACGGTCTCGTTCTACACCCACAAGATCAAGGGCCTGCACGAGAACGACTTCATCATGGCGGCGAAGGTCGACGCCCTGGCTTAAGAGCGGGGCCGGGAGCCCGATCAGCCGGGCGCGAGCCCGCCCGTCAGCCCGAGCACGATGTCGAATTTCGCCACGAGCGCGCCGGGCTCGATCTCCGGGGCCGGCGTGAAGGAGATGAGCACGCTCTCTCGCGCGCGCCGATCGCGGATTCTGTTGAGCACGAAATCGTGCGCGTTCAGCGGGTGGCCCTCGATGTACATCTGGGTGATCAGCCGCGAAAAGCCGGGGCCGGAGACCGCGAAGTGGATATGCGGCGTGCGGCCGGGATAGGGCACGGGCTTGATCGTGCGGAAGCGGTAGCCCGCGTCATCACCCACAAGCATCGCGCCATAGCCCTGGAAGCCGGGATCGACGCCGCGCCCGCCGCGATCGTGGGGGTGGTGGTAATGCCCGAAGGCGTCGCACTGCCAGATCTCGACCCGCGCGCCGCGAACCGGCCGGCCCCGATCGTCCATCACCCGGCCCGTGAGGTGGGTGATAACGCCATTCGCCCGCCGCTTGTGGCCCTTGACGGTCACCAGGTCGTTGTCGGAATCAAGGGGGATTTTAAGGGGATAGAACGGCCCGGTGGTCTGGCGCGGGGTCGGCATCAGGGACGCCGCGTATGCGGGCGTGAGCGCCGCGAGCGGCACGAGAGCCAGGGTCGATTCAAGAACGCGTCGTCGCGAGAACAGGTTTGCGTTGTCCATACGCCTCTCCGATCCTTGGCCTTCTGGCCCAAGCATAGCGCCGCCTTCACCCCAAAACGCCCCCCGGCCGCATCAATTCTTTGTGAGCTTTGCGAAGGCCGGACGCCCGCAGGGTTGGATTTCCGCCCGGCGCCCGCCCCGCGCCCCGGCTTTGCGCCCCCCGCTCAGGCGCCCATTTGAGTGATGAACTTGACCTGCATGTACGCCTCCAGGCCTTCGATGCCGCCCTCGACGCCGTAGCCGCTCTCCTTGACGCCGCCGAACGGGGTTTCAGGAAAGGTAATGTTGAGATGGTTGACGGCGACCATGCCGCTTTCCAACGCGTCGGAGATCTCCATCGCCGTCTTGGCCGACCTGGTGAAGGCGTAGGCGGCAAGCGCGTAAGGCAGCCGGTTCGCCCGTTCCACCACCTCATCGAACGTGCTGAAGCGGACAATCGGCGCGATCGGGCCGAAGGGCTCCTTGACCATCACCATGGCGTCATCGGGCACGTCGGTCAGCACCGTCGGCGCCCAGAAGTAGCCCTGGTTGCCGATCCGGCTGCCGCCCGCCGCGACGCGCGCGCCGTGCGCGCGCGCGTCGGCCACGAACTCCTCCATGGTCGCGATCTGGCCGGGGTTCGCCACCGGCCCCATTTGGGTGCCCTCTTCCATGCCGTCCCCGACCTTCAAGTTTTTGGCGACCTCGGTGAACCGCTCGGCGAAGCGGTCGTGGATCGCCTCATGGACGAACATGCGGGTCGGCGCGATGCAGACCTGTCCGGCGTTGAGGAACTTGCCCGCCGCCGCCATCTCGGCCGCCTTTTCCACATCGGCGTCGTCGAACACCACCACCGGCGCGTGGCCGCCCAGCTCCATGGTGCAGCGCTTCATGCCTTCGGCGGCCAGCTTGGTCAGAAGCTTGCCGACGGGAATCGAGCCGGTAAACGAGATCTTGCGGATCACCGGCGAGGCGATGAGATGCTCGGAAACCTTGGAGGGAACGCCGAAGACCAGGTTGAGCACGCCGGCGGGCAAGCCGGCATCGGCCAGGGCGCGCGCCATGGCGACGCAGGTCCCGGGCGTCTCCGTCGAGGCCTTGATGATGCACGAGCAGCCGGCGGCGAGCGCCCCTGCGATCTTGCGGGCCGGGGTCAACGCCGGGAAGTTCCACGGGGTAAAGGCGGCGGCCGGGCCGATCGGCTCCTGGATCACCATCTGGCGCACCCCGGGCAGGCGGGAGGGTATGATGCGGCCGTAGGCGCGCTTCGCCTCCTCGGCGTACCATTCGAAGATCCCGGCGGAGAAGCGCACCTCGGAGCGCGTCTCCGTGAGCGACTTGCCTTCCTCGAGCGTCATCGTGGCGGCGATGTGATCCGTGCGCTCGAGCATCAGCTCGGCGGCGCGCTTCAACACCTTGGCGCGTCGGGCCGCCGACGCGGCGCTCCACTCCTTGAACCCGCGCTCGGCCGCCGCCAGCGCCCGGTCAAGGTCTTCGCTGGAAGCGTGAGGCAGTACGCCGAGCACCTTCTCGGTCGCCGGGTTGATGACCTCCTGGGACTCGCCGCCGCTTCCCTGGCACCACTCGCCGTCGATATAAAGCGACAGTTCCTCGTACATCTAGGTCTTCTCCTTCGATT
>CBESNX010000215.1:0-3054 GCA_965531025.1 uncultured bacterium | reverse complement strand
CGGCCTCACTGCAAGGGCTCGAGCTCGCCCAGCATGGTGGGGATGAGCTCGGTCACGGTGGGATGGATGTGCATCGCCCGCTGGATCACCGTGTAAGGCGCGCCCGCGTACATGACGTCGATGATGCTGTGCACGACCTCGTCGCAGCCGATGCCGAGAAGGGCGGCGCCCAGGATCTCCTTGCTCCCGGCGTCCACCAGGATCTTCATGAACCCTTGTGTCTCGCCGCGTTCGACGGCGCGCCCGACGCGCGTCATCGGCCTCCTGCCGATCAGCGCCTTGCGGCCCGACGCCCGCACCTCGCGCTCCGTCATCCCGACCCGGCCGAGCGGCGGGTCGATGTAGACGGCGTAGGCGAGGATACGATCGCTGACCCGGCGGGCATCCTCGTCCAACAGGTTCGCGGCGATGATCTCGAAATCGTTGTACGAGGTATGGGTGAAGGCGCCCCGGCCGTTGCAGTCTCCCATGGCCCACACGCCGGGGACGTTGGTGCGAAGCTGATCGTCGACCGTGATGAAACCCCGCTCGTCGACCGCGATTTTCGACTTGTCCAGACCGAGGTCCTCGGTATTGGGCACACGCCCGGTCGCGATCAAAAGCTGCGATCCGGCGACCTCCGTCGCCTCGCCGTCGCGGCGCATCTTGACCGAAATCCCGCCGTCGGAGCCGGCGACGCTCAGGTCGCTGGCGTCGCACAGAATGTCGATCCCCTCGTTCTCCAATATCCCGCGCACGGCCTCGGAGACGTCTTCGTCCTCGCGGGTCACAAGGCGCGGCCCCCGTTCGATGATGGTGACCTCGCTGCCAAAGCGGCGGTACATCTGGCCGAACTCGAGACCGATGTAACTGCCGCCAATGATCACCAGGTGCCGCGGCAGGACGTCCACCTCCATCATGCTCGAGTTGTCGAGATAGGGCACGTTCTCGATGCCGGGGATGGGCGGGGTCGATGCCCGCGCGCCGACGTTTATGAAGATCTTCTCCGCCTCGATAAGCTCCTCGCCCACGCGGACGGTGCGGCGACCCTCGAAGGTCGCGTGGCCTTCGTAGACGGTGCCGTTCTCCAGGTTCTTGAGCCACTGCTCGACGCCCTTGTTGGATTTTTCGACGACCGCGTCCTTGCGCGCCTTCACCTTCTTCATGTCGACGCCGATGGGACCGTCGATCATGACTCCGAAATCGCCACCGCGTCGCGCCATGTAGGCGGCGCGGGCGCTGGCCACCAACGTCTTCGTCGGGACGCAGCCGGTATTCACGCAGGTCCCGCCGAAGCGCTTGCGCTCGACGATGGCGACCTTCATGCCCGCACCGGCGAGCCTTGCGGCGAGCGACGGTCCCGACTGGCCGGTGCCGATGACGATCGCATCGTATTTTGTCGTCATGGATTGGCCCCCTGATGTGAGTTGAGGAATGCGTTCGCGACCGGGGTGTCCCGGACGGATTTGGTCTACGTTAACCGAGAGCGGCGGCTGTGGCCATCGCAAGAGGGCCGCGCTTATGTCTCGAGCGGCGGCATCAGGCCCCGATCCTCGAGGAAGGCGATGACCAGCGCGTCGAATCCGGCCGGGTCCTCGATACAGCAGGCATGGCCGGTTCCGGGCAGGATTTTGTGCGACGCGCCGGGGATCAGCGCGGCCGTCCGCCGGCCCGCCGGCAAGGAGTGGTCGTGCTCGCCGTTGATCACCAGCGTCGGCGCCTTCATGGTGCCAAGGCGCGGGGTCGCGTCGGTCGCGTTCGCCGCACGGAACACTTGCGCGATGGCCTCGCCCGAAAGCCGCGGCTCTCTTTCGGCGAAGGTTCGCAGAAGATGGCCGCCGAGCCTGCTTGCGGCGAAGTCCGCGCATACCAGCTCTTTCATGTGCCGGATGTGGTAGGCGCCGAGGCCGGTCCCGGTGTAACCGTCGATGCGCTGCCGATAGCGGCTGCTCGCGCCGCTGTTGCCGCCGACGAGGATCAACGCGGCGATGAGCTCCGGGTGATCGAGGCCCAGAAGGATGGCGATTTTTGCGCCGACGCTGCAGCCCAACAGGATGACTCCCTCGGCCCCTTCATCCCTCAACACCCCGATTGCGTCGTCGCACAGGTCCGTGAGCGTGAACTCGGCCGTGACCGCCTCGGAGCGCCCGTAGCCCCGGATGTCCACGGCGATGACCCTGAACCAGGTGGAGAGGTGGGCGATCTGGTACATCCATAAGTGATGGTCGAACGGGTTGGCGTGGAGCAGCACCAGGGGAGGGCCCTCGCCCGAAACCTCGTAATGGATGCTGACGCCGTTGGCGCGGCTGTGGGGCATGTTTCTTTCCGTCTTGGGTTTGGCCGGGGGGTAAGAAATTCGGTCGCGAAGTCCGTCCGAGCGCGGCAAGCCGGGGGCGCGGGGGATCGGCAACCCGTGGCATCGTCACGTCAAGACCAACCGGCCGCGCCTGAGCCTCGCAAGGCGCCGGCGCGGCGCGCGTTGTCTCGCAACGACTTACGATTCATCGCTTGTAATTTAAGCGCTTTCGGTTAATTACCGTCAAGGCCGCCGGGCGGTCCGCCCGCGCGTCCGCACTCGCGGACGCGCGGGGCGCGGCTCAGTCGAGGACGGAATTGGTCGAAGGTGATGCAGGCCATGGCGACGTCGGTGCTCGATCTCAAGGGCCTGAAGTGCCCCTTGCCGGTGCTCCGGGCCAACAAGACGCTGAAAGGAATGCCCGCGGGCAGCGTCTTGGAAGTGCAGGCCACCGACCCCGGCACCGTCGCGGATTTCAAGATCTATTGCGAAACGGCCGGCCACGAGCTCGTGGAATGGCGGGAAGTGGACGGGGTTTACAACTTCCTGATCAAAAAGGCCTGACAGAGGATCTAGGCCGTGTTCTCATCATTGGGGATCGGGTTTCGGTGTGGTGTCATGATGTCCGCTTAGAGCCTAGAACCTGACCCTAGGCCGACCGCAAGGCTACTTCTGCTAATAGCCATAAGCGGACCTAAGGACCTGTGCTAGAAGTCCGAATATTTCCAAAAAAAGGGGGGCAGCCACTCGGCCACCCCTCCGGGTAGGCGGCACCGTAC
>CBESNX010000214.1:0-3061 GCA_965531025.1 uncultured bacterium | reverse complement strand
CACGGCGCAAAATCATCCCGGTCAAATGGTTCCATCTGGCCGGATAGTGCTCTAATCGTCAAAGGAGCGGATCGGGTGCGAGTCAGGAAAGGCGCAGCCCAGCCGCCCCGCCGAGCGCCGCGTCAAGCCAATCAAGCGCCTCATCCACCGTCTCGACGCATGCGCCGGGCGCGGGCGCAGGCCGGCGCACCATGACGACCGGGAGTTCGCGCGCGCGCGCGGCGATGATTTTCGCTTCCGTCGCCGGGCCTCCGCTCAGTTTGCTCACCAGCACGCCGATGCGGTGGCGCTCCATCAGTTCCCGTTCACCGGCCACCGTGAACGGCCCGCGGCTTGCGATGACCTCATGGCGATGAAGGGGCAGGGGGGCTTGCGGCGCTTCGATCAGGCGCACCAGGAACCAATGACGCTCGAGCGCGCCGAAGGGCGCGATCTCGCCGGCGCCGACGGTCAGGAACACGCGCCGGCCCATGCGCTTGAGCGCCTCGGCCGCGGCTTCCACGGTATCGACCTCGATCCAGCGATCCGTCGCCTGGCGTTTCCACGGCGGGCGCACAAGCATCAGGCGGGGCACGCCTTTCGCATCGCACGCCGCCCCGGCATGGGCCGAGATCGTCGCGGCGAAGGGGTGGGTCGCGTCGATCACGAAAGCAACGGCATCGCGCTCGAGGTAATCGGCAAGCCCCTCGGGCCCGCCGAATCCGCCGCTCCTCACCCGCCCGGGAATCGGCGCGGGGTTCTTCGTGCGCCCCGCGAGCGATGAGATGACTTCAAGACCTGGACCGAACCGCTCGATGGCCCCGTGCGCGAGCCTTGCGGCCTCCGGCGTGCCGCCCAGGATCAGGAGCCGGCGCTTGGGCCCGCGCTTACGGCCCGGCATGGCCGATCAGCTTCCCCTTGCGGTCGAATATCGCGACATCGACGTCGATGCCGCCCGCGAGCGTCGCGAGCGCCACCTCCCGAGCCCTGCGGGCGACGGCGTCGGCGAGCGGCACGTCGTGGGCCCTGGCGAGCGCGAGAACCTCACCGGCGCTGGCGGCGCGCTCTCCGGCCACGACAGCGGCGCCCGGCGCGCCGAGGGAAGCCATGCGCGCGGCGAGGGCTTTCACATCGACCGCGGAGCGCGAGGAGTGCAGGTCGAGATGGCCGGCCGAAAGCTTCGTGATCTTGGCGAAGCCGCCCGCGAGCGTCAGCCAGGGCAGGGGATGGCCGCGCAGGTACTTGAGCGTGCCGCCGACGAAATCGCCCATGTCGATCAGCGCCACCTCGCCCAGGCCGTACATCTTTTGCACCGCCGCTTCCGATGTTTTGCCGGTGGCGGCGGCGATGTGGCGGAGCCCCGCGGCGCGGGCCACGTCGATGCCGCCGTGAATCGAGTAGATCCAGGACGAGCACGAATAGGGAATGACGATGCCCGTGGTGCCGAGGATCGAGAGCCCGCCGACGATGCCGAGGCGCCGGTTCGTGGTTCGCTCGGCCAGCTCCTCGCCGCCCGGAATCGAAACCGTGATCATAACGTCGCCGGGGGCGCCGTGGCGCGCCGCAAGCTCCGCAACCACCACTTCGATCATCCGCCGCGGCGCCGGGTTGATCGCGGGCTCGCCGACGGCAAGCTGAAGCCCCGCCCGGGTGACGGTGCCGACCCCTTCGCCGGCGCGAAACCGGACGCCGGTTCCGTGCGGCGCGAGGGCGACCGTCGCCACCACCAGAGCCCCGTGGGTCACATCCGGGTCATCGCCCGCGTCCTTGATGATGCCGGCCGTGGCCCGCCCCTTTTCAAGCTCAGCGCGCGCGAGCGGAAAGGCCGGCTGCTGCCCCTTGGGCAGCATAATCGTCACCGGATCCGGGAAGCGGCCGGTCAGCAACGCCTCGTACGCCGCGTACACGCACGCCGCGGCGCACGCCCCCGTGGTCCAGCCCCTGCGCAGTTTCTCGGGCGGCCGTCTTGCCATGGGCTGAGTTTAGCGCCGCTCGCGGTTTCCTGGCCAGCAGGTACAGCGGCAAGCGGATTAAAAAAAGGCTCGTCCTCCCTCGCGACTCTCGGATCAGCGGGTCGTCAACCGACGCATTCCCTGGCCTTTGCCGAGTTTCCAGTGTAGTATGGTAGCGATGTACAAAATTCCGGTGGAATTACCCCGCTTCGAGCCTGGATGGGTGTGGCTGGTGGGCGCCGGGCCGGGGGATCCCGGCCTGTTGTCGCTGCTTGCGCTCCACGGCCTGCAGCAGGCCGACATCGTCGTTTACGACGCGCTGGTGGATGAGCGCATCCTCGCCCTCGCCGGCACCGGCGCCACCCTCGTCTACGCGGGGAAGCGGGGCGGAAAGCCGTCCCATAACCAGATCGACATCTCCAACCGCCTGATCGAGTTCGCGGCTGAGGGAAAACGGGTCCTGCGCCTCAAGGGAGGGGATCCGTTCGTGTTCGGGCGCGGCGCCGAGGAGGCGCTGGCCCTGGCCTCCGCCGGCATCCCCTTCCGCCTGGTGCCGGGGATCACCGCCGGCATCGGCGGCCTGGCTTACGCCGGCATTCCGGCCACCCACCGCGAGATCAACTCCGTCGTCACCTTTCTCACCGGCTACCAGGCCGGAGGCGAGGTGCCGGAGGAACTCGATTGGGAATCGATCTCCAAGGGCTCGCCGGTGCTGGTGCTCTACATGGCGCTAAAACACCTGGGTCCCATTTCGGAACGTCTGCTTGCCGCCGGGCGCGGAAAATCCGAACCCGTCGCCGTGATCAGCAAGGCGTCGACGCCCGAACAAAGGGTGCTGGAAACGACGCTTGGCTCTTGCGTCGAGGATGCCGCGCGCGCCGGGATCGAGCCGCCGGCGATCGTCGTCGTCGGAGGCGTGGTGCGGCTGCGCTCGGCCCTCGACTGGCTGGGAGCACTCGAAGGCAAGATCCTCGAGACCGCTCCGTTAGAGCGCCGCGAAGAGGCGGGTTAAGGGCCAGGCGCTCCCTGCCGCCGTCCTCGATGTCGTCGGATGGCCGCGGACGACGATTTCCTGCTAGAGCGCTATCCGACCAAATTGAATCAATTTGATGGAGGCGAATCGGTTTTCC
>CBESNX010000213.1:0-3067 GCA_965531025.1 uncultured bacterium | reverse complement strand
CGTTGCGTATCTTTGCCGGTTTCCAGAATCTGGAAACCCTCACATTGCCATGCGACACGCGCCTCGCCACGGCGCAAAATCATCCCGGTCAAATGGTTCCATCTGGCCGGATAGTGCTCTAACGTCTGCGGGCGATGTACGCGGCCACGGCCTCGCGTTGGGATTCTTCCATGTGCAGGCCCGCCTTGGTGCGCCGCCACAGGACGTCTTCCGCAATTTGCACCCATTCCCGCTCGATCAGGTGATCGACTTCGCGGGCGCAAAGCCCGGCCCCGAAATTCTCGCCGAGATCGCTCGGCTTTCGGGCGTCGCCCAGGATCTCGCGCGCCAACGTTCCGTGGCGCCGGGCGAGCGCCCTGAGACAGTCCGGCGGGAGACGCTCGTACTCGCGCAACAGGTCGCTCACGAAGGCCTCGAAATCGCCGTTCGCGATATCGCCTCCGGGCAGGGGCGCGGTCGCGGTCCAGGCGGGCTTGAGTTCCGGGAAAAAGGGGCCGAGCTTCTCCAGCGCTTTTTCCGCCAGGCGCCGGTAGACCGTGATCTTACCGCCGAATACGCTGAGCACCGGGGCCTCGCCGTCCGCGACATCGAGTTCGAGGTCGTACTCCCGGGTGACGGCGGCGGGATCGGACTTGCCGTCATCGAGCAGGGGCCGGACGCCGGAAAAGCTCCAGAGGACGTCCTTGGGCGCGGTTTCGCGCGCCATGTACCGGTTCGCGGCGCGACAGAGATAGGCGATGTCGTCGGCCGGCGCCGGAGGGAGCCCCAGCCTCCCCGGCGCGCGCTCGTCGGGGATCGTGTTCACCGCCACGTCGGTGGTGCCGATCAGGCTGAACGCGCCCTCGAACGGAATTACGAACACCGCCCGGCCGTCGTCGTTTTGCAAAATCAGTGCGTTCGCGCCCTCGTGGAGCCGGGGCACGACGATGTGGCTGCCCCGCACCAGGAGCAGCCGGTGGGGCGAGGAAAGCTTGAGCGCGCCCGTTTTGATCTCCATGGCCCAGGGCCCC
Organism: uncultured bacterium; assembly: GCA_965531025.1. Taxonomy (GTDB): domain Bacteria; phylum Pseudomonadota; class Alphaproteobacteria; order SMXQ01; family SMXQ01; genus CBESNX01. The sequence goes on along the minus strand of CBESNX010000213.1, from coordinate 2,057 downwards.
GCGGCGTTGACCAGCGCGCGGGCGCGAAGCTCGCGCTCTTCACCGCTGCCGTCGTCTTTGACCCTGATGCGCCACAATCCGTTTTCGCGCGCGCCCTCGACACAGCGCGTGCGCGTCAGGATAACGGCCCCGAGATCGGCCGCCGCACGCGCGTTCAAGGCCACCAGGCGGGCGTCATCGACCCAGCAGTCGGAATAGGCGAAGCCCTTCGCGGGGCCGGGCTTGAGCCCCGCGCCCAGCGGGCTTTCGCGCAAGTCCACCGCATGGGAGCCGGCAAGGCTCACCCGGCTGCTCAGATGGTCGTACAGCAGCAAGCCGAGGCGGATCATCCAAGCGGGCCTCAGGCTTTTCACGTGGGGCAGGACGAATGTGAGCGGCCGGATGATGTGGGGTGCGTTCCTGAGCAACACCTCTCGCTCGGCCAGCGCCTCGCGCACCAGGCGGAACTCGTAGTGTTCGAGGTACCGCAACCCGCCGTGGATCAGCTTGGAGCTAGCGGACGACGTGGCGCTGGCAAGGTCGTTCTTCTCGAGGAGCGCGACCGAGATGCCCCTGCCGGCCGCATCGCGGGCGATGCCGACGCCGATGATCCCGCCGCCGATGATCAAGAGGTCATAGGTCTTGTCAGGGACGCTGTGCATCTCCGCCTTCGTGGTTTCGCACCATGGGGCCGCCCTATGGGGCACGAAAAGGGGCCGGACGGCGCCCCGCTTCGGGCGGCGCCGCGACCGCGCCATTCGCTTTGCGCCAATCTTCGGACCCCGGGGCCACGCCGTCAATTGCGTAAAAGCCGGAGGGGCGCTACCTTCTCGGCTCCGGATCCCTGGTGCAAGCCGACGGCAATGCAACCGCTTGACGCCTTTCCTGTTTCCGCCCGCCGGCGAATTTTGGGCGTGTTCACCGACATCGACGACACGCTGACCACCGGCGGCCGGCTGACGGCGGACGCTTTCACGGCCCTCGAGAGGTTGCACGAGGCGGGGCTTATCGTCGTGCCCGTTACCGGGCGCCCGGCGGGGTGGTGCGATCACATCGCCCGCATGTGGCCGGTGGACGGCGTGGTCGGTGAAAACGGCGCCTTCTATTTCCGTTACGACCGCGAGGGGCGCAAATTGATCCGCCGCTTCCTGCAATCCGAGAGCGAGCGTGCGGCAAACCGCCGCAAGCTCGAGAGCCTCCGGGAACGCATCCTCGAACAAGTGCCGGGCAGCGCCGTTGCCGCCGATCAGCGTTACCGGGACTCCGACCTCGCCATCGACTATTGCGAGGATATCGAGCGCCTCGACGCCGCGAAGGTGAGGCGCATAATCGAGCTGTTCGAGGAGGCGGGCGCCAGCGCCAAGGTAAGCTCGATCCACGTCAACGGCTGGTTCGGGAGTTACGACAAGCTCGCCATGACGCGCGTCATGATGGACGAGTGTTTCGACATCGATCTGGACGCGGAGCCCGAGCGCTTCGTATTCGTCGGCGATTCGCCGAATGACGCGCCCATGTTCGCCCACTTTCCCAACGGGGTGGGTGTGGCCAATATCCGCGATTTCGCGGCCGCTCTGCCGGCGCTGCCGGCCTATGTGACCGAACGGCGTGGCGGCGCCGGTTTCGCGGAGCTTGCCGCCGCCTTGATCGAGGCCCGCTGAGCCGGCCGGCCCCGCGCGGCCAAGGGCGGGAAACGAGGGACCGGCACCCCCTTTGCGCGTTGCCCGCCCCGCGTCGGGTTTCGCGCCTTGCCTTCGGTGCCGATACATGCATTGATTCGACCAGTGTTTTTGCTGCGATTGCCGGGCGCAGGGGCGTCAACCGCCGATTTTCGAAAATCGTTCGTCCACTGGGCTTGGAGGCATCGCGAAACATGAGGGAGGATGACATGCGAGACTCAGCTTATTCCCGACGATTGCTTCTTGGCGGCATCGCGGGTATTGGCGCGGTGCTGCTGTCACTCAGCTTTATCAATCCGGTGTCGGCGCAAGGCTGCCCCATCCGGGGCGACCTGGATGTGCGCTTCTGCGACGCCGACGGGGACCTCGTCGCCGATTTACCGACCGATCCGAGCAAGTGGC
>CBESNX010000212.1:0-3071 GCA_965531025.1 uncultured bacterium | reverse complement strand
CGTTTCCGCGAAGGCGGCGTCGAACTCGGCCCGGGTGAAGCGGTCGCGGTCGATCACCCAGGCCACGGGCTTGTCCTGCCCCGGAGGGATCGGAACCGTGCCCGCCGCCCCCTCGAGCGCCCAGCCATTGCCGCGCCGGGCCACCTTCAGCCCCTTGGCCGTGACGCGAAAACCCGGGGCCATTGCGTCGGCGGGCAGGTCGAAGCCGCCGCGGGGATATTTGAAGCGGCGCTGGAACTCCTTGAACCGTCCGATCATCTCGGTGCCGGCCGCGATTTCCCCGATGCGGCCGGCGAGTTTGCGCGAATGGGCCGCGAAGGCCTCCTCCCCGCCGGCCCCGGCGAGGCGCGGCATGTTGGCGCGGAGCAGGGGATCGTGGATGGCCTGGTCAAACAGGGCGGACAGGTAGTCGAGCCCGATCACCGCGGTCGCGCCGAAGGAGACGTGGACGGACCCCGCGGTGACGGCGATGGCATCGTGGTAGGTCCCGCGCGGGATGTAGAGAAGATCGCCCGGACGCATGGTGACTTCCGCCTTCACCTTGCCTTTGGCCTTGTCGTGATGGGCCTGGCCAAGGGTCTTGAAGGCGGGATGCGCGATCGGGTTCTCGAGCCGGCCGTCGTAAACGCGCCATATTTTCTCGCCCTCCACGTGGATGGCGTAGACGTCGTGGGTGTCGAAATGGGAATCGAAGGCCTGGCGCTGCTGCCAGGAGCAGTAAAGGTTGGCCTGGACCTTGGCCTCGAGGGCCTCCTCCAACGCGCTCGCCGTGGCCGCCAGCCCGGGGTTGAGGGTGTCGACGTCGTTGCAGACGATGCTCGCGCCCTGGCGCATAAGGTCGCGCACCCGGGCGGGATCGGGCTGCAGCACCTCGGCGCCGGTGCTGCGGTCTCTGGCCGGGCGGCAGTACCTCTGCGGCGGCACAGTGTCGCGGTCCAAGACCATCTGCAGGGAGGCGCCGCTCCAGATCCCCGTCATGTTGAGGATGTCGCCGAGCCTTGCCCAAGACATGACGGACGCGAACTTTTGCGGGGCGCCCGCCACGTGAAGGGACTTCTTGCCATGGTATTCGGCGAAGAATTCTTCGGGCGTCAGAGGCGCGAGGATGTCGGCGAAGCTCGAAACGTCCTGTGCCATGGTCCTGCGATTGCCGATTGCCAACGCCGCCGTCTCGTGCTCGGAAGCCGGCCGCCGACGCCCTTTCGTCGCGGTCTCGCGACCGAGGCGCCGCGCAAGGCGCGCTTCCAAACGCTCTCGGTTGCCTTGGTTAACGCCTCGGCGCCCCGCGGTCAACTCCCGCCGCGCCGGCGGCGCGACGTGGGGCGGCCGCCGATCACGGGGGCGTTGCGCGCGCCGCCGTCCCCCACAGTCCTCATCGGCGAATCGGTCACCGCACGTTGCGGCGCCTATCAGCGGTGGCGCCGGCAAGGCCGCCGATGCCTGCGATACCGGCCGCGCCGCTTCCCTTGAGGCGTCGGGCATTGGCCGCCGTGACGCCGCCGAGGGCATAAACCGGAAGCGGGCTTTTGCGGGCCCAGGCGCTGAAGCGCAGGGGACCCAGGGGCGTGGCCCGCGGATGGCTGGCGGTGGCAAAGACCGGGGACAAGAGCGCGGCATCGGCGCGCAAACGGGCCGCGAGATGAAGGGCCGCAAGCGAATGCGCGGCGCTCGTCAGGAGCCATCCCGGCCGGCGCCCGCCCCGTCGCCAGCGATGGCGTGCGAAGCGCCGGGCCAGGTGCTCCGGCAGATGCACCCCATGGGCGCCCACCTCCGCCGCGAGGCGGGCGTCGGCGGCGATCAGGAGTTTCACCCCCCGCCGCCGGCAAAGCCGCGCGAGCCTTGCGGCGAGGGCGCGCCTGTTCTCGATACCGTAATGGCGCAAGATGACGGCGCTGCCCCGCGGCAGGTCGCGGACGGCCGCTTCCGCGTCGATGTGACGCGCTTCGTCGGTCATCAGGATCAACGGCGGCAGATGGCGCCGTCCCCGGCGCCCGGCCTTGCGCCCGCGCCTGAGACGCCGGCCGCGCGATTTGAGGTGCCTTGCCTGCTCTGCTAAAGTCATCGCGAAAAAATGCCTACCCGGCGGTTTCCGACGCCGAAACTTCAAGCCCTGACAGTGCCATGGCGAGCAACGCGCCGCAAATCCAAGATTATTCCGAGGTCGCAATGAATCTCCGCAACGCGCACGCGCGCATTGCGGCGGCGGCCGGGGAAAGCAGGGCGGCGGCCGGGGGAGAGGCGAGACCGGCTCCGCCAATCACCCTTATTGCCGTCAGCAAGGCGCATCCCCAGGCCGCGGTCGGGGCCGCCCTTGCCGCCGGTCACCGGATATTCGGGGAAAACCGGATGCAGGAAGCCAAGCAAAAATGGCCGGATCTCAAGGCCGCCTGTCCGGAGGTCGAGCTCCATCTCGTCGGCCCGCTGCAGAGCAACAAGGTGCGCGATGCGGTGGCCCTTTTCGACGTGATCGAGACCGTCGACCGGCCGAAGCTGGCGCGCGCCCTGGCTGCGGAGATGGACCGTTCAGGCCGGCGCCCGCAATGTTACATCCAGGTGAATACCGGCGAGGAGCCCCAGAAGTCCGGCGTCCTGCCCGATGATGCGGATCATTTTATCGAACGCTGCCGCGACGAGCTGGCGCTTCCCGTGGTGGGGCTGATGTGCATGCCGCCGATCGACGAGGAGCCGGCCCTTCACTTCGCGCTTTTGCGCGAGATCGCTCGCCGCCACGATCTCGGTGTCCTGAGCATGGGCATGAGCGGCGATTTCGAAATCGCGGTGCGTTTCGGCGCGACCCATGTCCGGCTCGGCACGGCGATCTTCGGTCCCCGGCAGGTTCAAGCGGCCTCGCGGCAAAGCGAAGCGGTCTGAGCGGCCGGCCAATCCGGCGCCAGTGGCCTCGTCCTTGCAGCCCGGATTCCCCAGATAGATCACAATTTCACACACCTTGGACGCCGATTCTTATATAAGAATCAATACGTTGCGGCGATACTGGGGGCTCGGTCATGGCGTACCTGATGGGTGAAGCGAAACTGGAGCCTCTCCGGGTCGATTTCGACCGGCGCCTGAAG